>JALEHC010000286.1 GCA_022763215.1 Saprospiraceae bacterium | reverse complement strand
CAGAAAAGTCGGAACTTGCGGTTTCTCCTCCACTTTCGAGTGCATTCATCAGCATTTCGGCCTGAACCTTGTATGGAATACTGTCGAACATACTCATTTGAAATTCAGCGGTTTCGAGACCTTCAATTTCTTTATTCTGTTGTTTTGCTAGTTCCATGAGTTCCATTTCATAGGAAACCATTTTTCCGCTAGATTGGCCATTGGCGAAGTCTTCGGATGTCATCATAGAAAGAAACATAGGTTTTAATCTTTCGAGAAACATCAATGGAATTCCTAGTTTTTGGAAGTGTTTATCGACCTTGGTGTATTGCTCTTCGGTAAGCAAATCGCGCAAAGTGGTATCGTTGGCCATAAAAGCTTTCATCATAAGCGGCATCATGGCAGAAACATCCATCATGTCTTCCAGGTCAATTTCGAATGCTACCCGTTCTGCTTTCGCAAAAGCTTCTTTTGTAGCGGGAGTCAATTCAAAGTCTTCTTTGTTGATCATGTGAATCGTCCCAAAGAGGTAGGAAGGTTTATCAATGCCCTTTCCTTTAATTTCCCAGAGAAGTGAATTTTCTATTTCCGGGATTGTATTTTTTGCGTTACCCGGCGTCTGCGAAGTGGTTTTACACCCTATGAATAGCAGGGCGACAGCCAGGCTCCAAAAGAGTTGTTTCATCATTAAAAAGTTTAAAAAATTTAAAAAAGGGCTTTTGCGGCAAGAAGATCAGTAAACAAACGTACAGTTTTCAGAATTGGTTGTAAAATTAAATGAGAATTTAGTGTGATCGGTCGAAATCTTCCAAAATACTCAGGATTACCTGTATCTCTTCAAAGAACTCCCGAATGAGTTCAAAACTTAGGTTTGAAGTAAAAATATGAGGCTCTAATATATCCTTGGGTTCAGTTATGGCGACAAAGATTTCGTTATTAAGTATGGATATATATATTTCTTTTTCAATTTTTTCGCGATAAGCGAGGATAGCTTGTTGCATATCCTCAGTCAATAACCGTACGACATGGGTGTCCATGGTGGCATAAACCAAAAATTCATCCAGAAAATCCTCGTTTAGAATTTCCATTGACACATCATAACCTCCTTCCATCGTAAAGCCTTTGATGGAGCGAGTCAGGTATTGTTTGTACTTCTTGGGCCACACGACTACTTCTCCGCGTAGCGGAGCCGGGAAGGTTGCATGCAAGAAAACGCCTTTGAATACATAATTAAGACGATTTCTAACCGGCGACATTTCCTTGACTTCCAGTTCGCAAAGTTGAAAATCAAGTGAACCTATGCGGCCTTCTATAAAATCTTCTCCTCTATAGAATGGCGCATCTGTACTGAAAATTTTGCTGGCTTGAAACAAGTCTTTTGGGAGCATTCGTTTGGCTTCGTACTTAAGCACACCGTAATTAATGCTATCGTCGATAAAATCGAGAATAAGCCGGATGACACGAGGTTTGAACGTCAGTACAAACCGCCGAATTCTATAAATAAGATAGGTCATATAGAACCCAATAGGCACTAGCATAAATAAAGTGATGACCAAGATATCAATGATTAGGCCTAGTATGATGAGGGCGGCTACGAACAAGGCAGAAAAGAATAATAGGCGAAGCAAGCGAATACGCCTGCGTTCCATTCGAAGCAGTTCGGGATGGATGGTGTGGTTGTAATATATTCGGAATTCATCCAATTGCTTCATGCCGAAAGAAAACGAGTTTGGTGATCAAATGAATGCCCTTGTCAATCAATAGAATGGCTAAAATGGGCAAAAAAATTGAAGTAGAGGCCAACTTACACGGGATTTTTTTGGTCTTTGGGGAAAGCCGTTTGAGGGGATACCCATTTTTTAAAACCTTTCTGAAGGTTTCCATTTTATTCCAATCCGGCTGACATAGTAATTCTCAATAAAATGTACTATTTTTGCAGGCCTATGAAAAATACAACCTTATTTTTTTTGATCGCAGCTTTGATGATGGCTTTCACTTCTTGTAAAAGTGAGTTTGAGCGCATTCGCACGAGTGGAGATGTGAAAGCGATTTATGAAAAGGCAGAAGCATATTATGCAGAAGAAGAGTATCAGAAAGCACAGACGCTTTATGAGCTCATCATTGGTAGCTATCGCGGTAGAAAAGAAGCGGAAGATATCTATTATAAATACGCTTATACTTATTACCATTTGGGACGCTATATCTTGGCAGCGTATTACTTCAAAAATTTCTCTTCTACCTATAGTACGAGTGATTACAGAGAAGAAATTGACTTTATGGCGGCTTATTCGTATTATGAGCTTTCGCCAAATTATAGACTAGACCAATCATATACGAGTAAGGCTATCGATGATTTTCAGCTTTTTGTAAACACGTATCCGCAAAGCGAACGGGTAACGCAGTGCAATCGCTTGATTGATGAAATGCGTTTAAAGTTGGAGAAAAAAGCCTTTGAAGGTGCTAAACTATATTATGACTTGCGTCAATATCAAGCGGCTATTCAAACTTTCGAGAATGTATTGAAAGATTTCCCGGAAACAGGAAATATTGAAGAAATTCGTTACATGATTATTCGTTCTTCTTATGAATTGGCCGAAAATAGTGTCGTTGACAAACAAAGAGAGCGATATACCGACGTTATAAAAGAAACTTCTGAATTTGCGAAGCGTTATTCTGATAGTCGCTTTTTGAAAGAAGTCAATAACTTGCGAGAGAAAGCAGAAGATAAATTGAATACTATGCCGAAGTTTGGCTCTGATTCTTAATAGCCTAAATTGCTTTCGAAGCATAATTAATTTAAAAATCCGGATTTATGTCAGATATTAAAACACAGGTGCAAGGCCTTGATCCAAATGTACAGGCGCACAATATTGGTCAGCTTGTAGAACATACTAAAAACATCTACGAAACTTTGGCTATCGTTTCTAAGCGCGCTAAGCAGCTTTCCGTTGATTTGAAGCACGAATTGCATCAGAAACTGGAAGAATTTGCCGTTTCTTCTGATACAATCGAAGAAATTAACGAAAACAAGGAACAGATTGAAATTTCAAAGTTTTATGAGCGTCTTCCAAACCCATCCATTATTGCGATGAATCAATATCTGGATGGCGAGGTGTATCACCGCTTCAACGATAAGAAAAAGAGACAATAAACAGATTGGGCGCATTTTGCGCCCTTTTTTTGCTCCCTCCCTCAACTCGACCTCACCGGCATGTCTAGCTTGAAAAATAAAAAAATTTTACTGGGTATTACCGGCAGCATTGCTGCATATAAAACGGCATTTCTAACTCGTATACTAATCAAAGCCGGGGCAGAAGTTAAGGTCATCATGACAGAAGCTGCTACCCATTTTATTACACCACTTACGCTAGCCACCCTTTCCAAAAGTGACGTTTTTGAAGAAGTAAGTTCTGGTTCTAACTGGAATAACCATGTAGAGCTTGGTCTTTGGGCAGATGCGATGATTATTGCTCCGCTCACGGCTACGAGCATGGCCAAAATGGCCAATGCCATTTGTGACAACATGGTGGTAGCTGTTTATTTGTCTGCACGTTGTCCCGTATTTTTTGCTCCAGCTATGGATCTTGATATGTGGGCACATCCTGCCAATCAGACAAACCTTCAAAAATTACTTTCTTATGGAAACCGACTGATTCCGGTTGGTCATGGTGAGTTGGCCAGCGGGCTGAGTGGTGCCGGACGTATGGCTGAGCCGGAAGACATTGTTGCACAACTGTCGCAATACTTTGAACGTACCGATGTGGTTGGTGAATCAAGCACATTCTTGGAAGGCAAAAGAGTACTTATTACCGCAGGTCCAACTTATGAAGCAATAGATCCGGTACGGTTTATTGGCAATCGGTCTTCTGGAAAGATGGGCGTGGCATTGGCAGAAGCCGCTTTGCGGCACGGAGCCGAGGTGTGTTTGATATTGGGGCCATCCAGACTTTCGCCGAAATATGAAAACCTGGAATTGGTTCGAGTCGAATCAGCACAAGAGATGTACGAAGCAGCTGTACAGCATTTTCACGAAAGTGATATCGCTATTTTAGCGGCAGCGGTAGCAGACTATCGGCCAAAAGACGTAGCAGATGAAAAGATTAAGAAAAAATCAGAAAATCTTATCTTAGAGTTGGTGAAAAACCCAGATATCGCTGCTGAATTGGGGCGCGTGAAACGACCGGAGCAGCTGACGATTGGCTTTGCACTGGAAACGCAAAATGAAGAAGCTAATGCACAAGCCAAGCTAGCTAAAAAGAATTTTGACCTGATTGTACTCAATTCGCTGAAAAATGAAGGAGCGGGCTTTAATCATGATACCAATCAAATAAGTATTATAGGTAAAGACAATAAGAAGCAGGATTTTGAGTTAAAGTCAAAGAAAAGTGTTGCTTTTGATATCATTCAGGCGATCATTGAATTATCAAAAAAGAAAAAAGTCGATGAATAGATTTTTGTTACTCCTATTAGCATGTTTGGGCTTTCAAATGCTACAAGCACAAGAGTTGAAGGTATCCGTAAAGATCAATATCCAGAAGCTTCAAACTGTTGATCCGAAGGTGTTTGCTACTTTGGAAACCACGATAGATGAGTTTTTGAATAGCCAGAAATGGACAGAAGATATTTTTGAGCCAGAAGAACGCATTAACTGCAATTTCCTGTTGACTATTCAGGAGGAATTATCGCCGACTACCTTCAAAGCCGACTTGGCCATTCAGGCTTCTCGTCCGGTTTATGGAAGTGATTATGAAACGCCAATTCTTAATCATATTGATCGGGATGTAACGTTTGCCTATGAGCAATATCAGCCAGTGGTATTTAGTAAAAACTCCTTTAATGATAACCTTTCTGCCGTTTTGTCTTTTTATGTGTATATCATTTTAGGACTCGATTATGATACTTTTTCCTTATATGGAGGCGAAGAGTATTTGCGAACGGCACAGGAAATTTTGAATACTATACCGCAGAGTGCAGCTGCTGCAAATCCAGGTTGGCAATCGCTTGACGCAAATCAGAATCGGTTTTGGATGATTGAGAACTTATTGTCGCCAAGGGTGAGAGATTATCGACAAGCAATGTACGAATATCACCGCCAGGGACTTGATTTGATGCATGATGATGTGAATACGGGGCGAGCGATTATGATTGGGGCACTGGAAAAAGTAAGGTCTGTAAATCAGGCATACCCTAACTCCATGATTATTCAGATGTTTGCGAATGCTAAATCGAATGAATTGGTAGAAATTTTTAAACGAGGTACGATACAAGAAAAAAATAGATTTATCCAGATTATGACGAAGGTCGATGCACCAAATTCGGGGCGTTATCGTACGGTGAGATAGCAGAAAATAGAACTGGATATAATCAAAAATGAAAAAGGATTGTTATAATCGTAACTATTCTTATAAAGTAAACGAAACCAGATTTAAATAAGTCGTCACAAAAGTGTAGGTGCCCAAAAAGTGCTTACACTTTTTGTGTTTTGTGAACGGATGAGGCATAAATTTTGGTAAAAATGAAAAATATGCGAGTTATTTTTTGGTGTATGTGTTTGTTCATGACCAGTGGTCTTTGGGCACAAACAGATGAAGTGCCAGCAGTGATTACTTGGGGGGAAGATTTGAGGGAACCTTCGAATACTTATATTGCTAAATTAGTTTCTTATGGTTCGTGGGGTTTCTATGCTTTGCGCAAAAAAGAAGAGTCAAATTTCTCGAAAGAGGAAGCCTACCTAGAATTATACGATAGCGAAATGCGCTTACGCAAATCCAAAGAGCTGGATTTGAAATATAAAGGAAAGCGACGTTTGTTTGAGGATTTGTTGCTGATAGGAGGGGAGTTGTATTTGTTGACGAGCTTTAATAATCGAGCGAAGAACAAGAATTATCTGTTTGCACAGAAAATCAATCGCAAGCGGTTTTTGCCTGAAAAAAGCCTGACTTTATTGGGAGAAATTGATTCGCGTTCGGAATATCGAGCGGGCGAATTTGATATCGAAATATCGAAAGATAGCTCAAAGGTGATGATTTATAATCAACTTCCGTATAAAAAACGGGAGCCGGAGCGCTTTACCTTTAGAGTTTATGATAATCAATTGAATCCAATTTGGGAGAAGGATATCATATTGCCATATAATGATGAAAAGTATAAGGTACAAGAATACCGAGTTGATAATGAAGGGAATATTTATTTATTGGGGACGATTTTTGAGGAACAGTACCGTCGATCTCGAAACGGACGGCCCAATTATGAGTACAATATTCTGGCATATACTGATAATGGTAGAGACTTTCAAGAATATAAAGTCAGTTTAGGAGATAAATTCATATCTGATTTGACTTTTCGGATTGATACCAATGGTGATTTGGTATGTTCTGGGTTTTATTCGGAGCGAAGTATAGAAGGTGTGAAAGGAACCTATTTCTTCCGCATGAACCCAAAGACTGGCGATGTAAAGCAGATCAACTCGATGGAATTTGATTTTGCTTTTCGCTCTGCATTATTGAGCAATTCGAGGCGAAGAAGGGCAGCAAGGGCGGAGCAAGCAGATGACAAGGATCGGGAGCCGGAGCTTTCGCGGTATTCGCTGGATGACTTGATTTTGAGAACAGATGGCGGGGCTTTGCTCATTGCAGAGCAATATTTTGTTGAGCGGTACTATACTCAAACATTTTGGAATCAGCCGAGTCAGGTTCGGTTTCATTATAATTACAATGATATTATTGTAGTGAATATCCGACCAAACGGAGAGATTGAATGGGCTACCCGGATTCCGAAGTTTCAAGAAACCATAGATGATCGGGGGTATTATTCTTCTTATGCGAAAGCAATTGTCAGAGATCGTATTTATTTTATGTATAACGATAATAATCGCAATTTTGACCGGAATAATAGCAAATTGTATTCTTTCAACGGGCGTAATTCGGTAATTGCTATTACTGAATTGAGAAAGGATGGTACGATTTCAACTTATCCTTTGTTTCGGAATAGAGATGCAGGTATTATTACGCGACCAAAAATTTGTAAACAGATTGGCCT
>JALEHC010000285.1 GCA_022763215.1 Saprospiraceae bacterium | reverse complement strand
GGTAAATGTGGATTTGAAGATTCTACCAGCCAATAGCCATGTTGTCTGTTGCACTTTGCTGAGCCAAATAATTGCCTCAATTGCCAAAGTCCCCACAAAAATCGAGCTGCTGCGATGACTACACCTATAAAATATATGCTCCAGAGTATCACTGACCAATTAAATGCCCAAGTCCCTGTCTCTTCTGATGCATACACCTCAATGAGTTGCAACTGAGCAGTGAGTGGCTCAAAATACAAGTCTATCAAGGGAGCCGCAGCAGGCTGCGCTACCACAAACGACAGATCAAGCTGAGGAATATACAGGCCGAGAAAAAGACCTGCCAGTAAAACCAGACGATTGGTGTGAAAAAAGGTGTGCTTTCGAAGCAGTAAAAAATAGAGCAACAAAAAGCCGCCCCAGATAGCAGTGGTGTTAATCAATAGGCTAAGCATAATCTTATTTTTGATCTTTATCTAATTGGTCAAGCAAATCATTGAGTTCTTCCGGTTTGAGGTCTTTTTCTTTCACCAAAAAAGAAACCAGTTGATTCATAGAACCACCGAAATAATCACTTACTAGTTTTTTAAGTGAAAACTTAGAGTAGGTATCCTTGGCAATGATCGGCCGATACTCATAGGTGCGGCCATAAGCTTTGTGATCGAGAAATTCTTTTTTCTCCAATATTCGCACGATGGTAGATACACTACTATGTGGTGGCTTAGGTATCCCTTGGTGCGTGGCAATATATTCGCGGATATCGCTCACTGTACAAGGGCCTAATTCCCAGATGATTTGCATGATTTCTTCCTCTGCTTTGGTCAATTTGTTCATACGTGCGTACTATTTTTTCTGAAAGTGGATGATTTCCTTTAATTGTTTGATGCGGTCCAGAGTATATTGTCTGAACTTTTTATCCTTCGTTTTGAGGTATTTTTGATAATAACGAAGGGCTATATTTTTGTCTTTATAATATTGGTCGGCACTTCGTGCCGTCTGAAACAAATATTCGGCTTCACCAGAGTATTCATAGGCTTTTTGATAGTGGTCATAAGCTGATTTGTATTGATTGTTTTCGCTATGAATCGAAGCCAAATCTGCTTGAAACGTGGCCATTTTGGGCGAAAGCCCCTGCTCAATGGCCTGCTCAAAGTGTTCTACACTTTTTTCGGTTTCGCCTTTGTCACGATAAGCCAAACCCAGATAATGGTGGGTGTACTCATTGTCTTTTTTGCGATTGATGATTTCGTTGAGGTGAAAAATGGCTTGGTCGAGGCTATCTGTTTGTAGATAAGCTACCCCCAGCATCATCTGGTAATAATCGCTGGTGTCGCCTTGTACCATAGCTCTTTGGATGTTGTAAATGACAGTCGGGTAATCCTTGTTTTTTTGAGCTAGCCGAGCTTTATTATAGCGCAGTTTGATATTGTTTGGGTCAATAGAAAGCCCTTTGAATATCATTTTTTTCGCATATTCAAGCTGATCAATGGCCAGATAAATGGAGCTGAGTTGGTCAATAGCCTCGACATCGTTGCTGTTGAGTTCGTGAGCCTTTAGAAAGTAGGCGATGGAAACCAAAGGCCGACCGAGTCGCAATGCAGTAAAGCCATTTTTCTTGAAGTAATAACTATTGGTGGTATCTATTTCAATGAGACGTTGGTATTGGTCATAGGCTGCCTGATAATTGAGTTCTCGCTCAAAAATAGAGCCTAATGAACTGATGGCTACGGTATTGAGCGAGTCAAGCTTGAGTGCTTCGCGATAAAATAATTTAGCATCGGGATAACGCCCAGACTGAAAATTGCAGTAAGCCAACTTGAGTATATAATCCAGGTTGTCTTCATCCTTGATGTAACACTCATTGAGCAATCGCTGCGCTTTTTCAAACTGAAAAGCATTGATATACTCCTGTGCTTGCTGATACTTTTGATCTAAGTCCGCATCTTGTGCCAAGGTAGCTACACCCAAAAAAAGGAACAATAGAAGATAGCCGTAACGCATAAGTTTAATGAATTCGTGTTTTTACGTTGTTTGACGTAATTTTTAGTTAATCGACGCAAAAAAAAGTTACATCATGTATACAGGGAGATGTAATCGAATTAATTTTTGGTGTGTGGGAGGCGAAAAAAGTTGATTATTTTAAAAAAAAGCACTGGAAATACCTAATTCCAGCACCCTTTTCGTTTTTATCGAATCTCAAATTTTGCTTTTACCTCGTATCGAAGCTTTATAGCTGCCACTTCACTGATGGCGTCTGAGTTGGAAGTGTTGGAGGAGAGGGCTGTATTACTAACTAGGTTTTGATTGCTACCCCACCAATAACTATTGTTAGCGGTACTATTTGGAATTTCTATTATGGATATAACAAGGCCAAGTTCTTCATCTATGCTTTCCAGCAAATAATTGGCCTTTTCTTTAGCTGCTTTGATGGCTGCAATCTTGATTTCTTTACGCAAACGCTGAATTTCTGAGTGGGTTGATTGAGCAATACTCATATTTTGAACCCATTGCTGATCCATGTCCTTTATAAATCCCATTAGGTCTGCATCTGCATTCAAACGAAGGCGAAATTTGCGACGCATGAGGTTTTCATGCCGATATGACCACCACCAATACCAACTAAACTGACGATCGCCAATAATCAATTGATCTTCTTTGATTCCGTGTTTTTTGAGGGTATTCATAAACAGATCTACCACTTCGGCTAAGTCTTTTTTTCTTTTTCCGTTATTGTCTTGGTAATATTCTCGCAAAATGATTTCGAGTTCAATCTGGTCGGGTGCGATACTGCTTTCGGCACTGCCGGTTACTTCAATAAACCGCTGCTCAGCCTGTGCACTCAGCGTAAAACTACCCACAAGGCATACCAATACAAGGATTAAGTTCTTCATTTTCATAGAAATTTTAGGTCGAAAATCACCATTTCATGGTGCTTCAACACCGTGATAGAATACCCTAAAGAGAAGGTGAAACTTAATCCGGGTTGGTCGCCAGTTCGTATAGTTTATTGATTGTTTTCCAGTTGCGTGTAGTCGCTTTGACTTTTAGTTTTTTCTCAAAAAAGTTGTTGTTGAGCTTGGTTCGGCCATAGCCATTCGGGAAGTAAAAGTATAGAAAGCTGTCTTCCAAAATAAATTCTTCAGGGCTGTAGTCAACACTTTCCAGCAATTTAATCTGGTCTGTTTCTGGCTTTTCAGCCAAAAATGTAACATAAAGTTTATTTGTTTCTTTGCCTTGGTCAAGAAACGGATTCTCTTTCATGATTCGGTGTAATAATTCAGGTCGAATCACCAAAACCGGTACATCGAAGCCAAAAGCTGCTTGAATTTTATCGTGAATTTGTGTTTCCAATTCACGAATATTTTCCTCTTCAGAATCAAACAAGATATTTCCACTTTGAATGTAGGTTCGGATATTGCTGAATGATAGTTGGCTGAGTGCTTCCCGCAGATCAGCCATTTTTATCTTCTTCTGTCCACTTACATTGATTCCTCTGAGCAAGGCGATATAGGTCATGATGTTGGTTTATTTCTGTTCTTCTTCTGTTTTTTCGGGCGGTGGCGGCGCATTTAGCGAAAGCTCAGCATCTACTTCCCAGTTAGCCCTCAGTTGTTGTTCGAGTGGGAGCAGTCGTACCGGCTCGGGTTGTCGTTTTTCATCGTAGTCGCCAGTATCCCAGCGCCCATTATTGTTGAGGTCGGTAATGACTTGCACACTATAATCCCCGGGAGCAAGCAATCTGTATTGCTGATTAAATTGGCTTACGCCAAATGTGCGACTTTCTTCAACTAATTGATCTTTTTTGAAAATCAACTGAATAACATAAGCTTTAGAGCTATCCAGATCATTAACGGTCAAATTAAGATTACCGAAACGAGTTCTTTGTTCGACGATATAATTTTGCTGGATGGTATCTTCATTCGTTTGTCCAAAAAAGTCAGTTAATGCGCCAGGAAGTAGTTGTACTTCATACAACATACTCTCTTTCCAAGGAAAACGCAAACTCAGTTGCTGGCCCAGACTGCTGTCTATTTCCACGAAAGTGGGGGTAACCGCTGTCTTTAGGGTGTCTTCCAGTAGAAGTAACAAGCTAGTATCAATCAGGGTAAGTGGGTGATTGAAGTTTAATTTTATCTGCTTGATTGGGTTTATGCTCTTAGGCGAAGAAGCATTCAGATTGGTACATTCCAATGGGTGTTCGCTCAGGTAAGCAGCTCGGTCAAGCGGACGTACCTGAACCGTATCACTACTACTGCTGTCCGTCTGAAAATAAATTTTCCAGTATTCTTGCTGTTCCGTATCATACCAGACTTTGATCGAATCGGCCATTTCATTTATGCGCAGCTTTTGGCCAAAATCATCGTAGGTCAACTGGTAATCTCGTGGTTTGCGATTGAGTTTGAGCACTGCTTGCCCATACCGTCGCGTATCTTCTTCCTTGAGGCTGAGGGGGAGCTCTTCTGTAAACAAGCGCAACTCTATGCGTGCATTTTGACTGCTGTCAAGACGTATCGGGGCTGCCAGGAAACCGATTTCTTCATTTTCCAGATCGTATAGATAGTTGAAGTTGACATCCTTTAGTGCAAAAATTTTAAAGTCACCTTCTCGAATATTATCAATTCTGAATTTACCTTTTTCATCGGTTTTACCGAAATAGAAAGGGCGTTCGGTTCGCACAACTGTGTCTGCAAGGTTTTCATACAGCATCACTAGTACTTCCGGTTCGGGTGTTCCTGCAAATGCGTCAAAAATCTGGCCTTGTAAACGCAAAGAATCCAGCTCATCGCCGGTAGAAAAGACAAAACGCAGGTCTTCAGCCGGATTTTTTTCAGTTAAATCTTTGACGGCTTCTCCAAAATTGATGGTATAGGTCGTATTGGCACGCAGGGTATCCCCTTCCGGGAAATTGAAGCGCACCGTTTTGCCCCGGAGCGTGACGTCTAGTTTGCCCTCCAATGGAGGCGAAACAATCACCTGATTGAAAACGTCTTCCAGCACAATCCATTCATTAAATTCCAGATCAATGCGTTGTTTTTCAAAATTAGTTTGAAAATTAGGCGTCGATTCTTCGGCTACAACCTTGGGCGGAATGGTGTCCTCTGCGCCACCAGTAGGAGGCAATGGACTGGCACATTGGCTCAAAAGCCCAGCCATGAGGAGGATTAAAAAGGGAAAAATATTTCGATTCATTGTCTTCAACATGCCCCGGATGCTTGATTTTTAGTGAAGTAACGCAAAAATACTGTTTAAGCAGTCTTAATTAAACTACTCTGACGATTTTTGTTCGCGTAGTTATATGCACTCAGCAAAAGAACGAAAAAAACATCCGTTACAAAGCCAACAAAAGGTTAAAAAATCGGTCAGACTAAAGCCTGACCGATCGACTATTCTGGAAAGTGCCTGTCTGAGACAGGTTTATTGTTGTATGATGATGCGTTCGCTTTGCATCAATTGTTGATTTTGATTAAGAATGGAAACGGTATAAACACCATTGGCCAACACAGGCAATGATATGTTGGCTTGACGCTCATAGGGGTTTCGCAATGCGGTCTGGTATACTATTTGGCCAGTAATAGATCGAATAACCAACTGGCGGGCACCTACTTGTTGCCAGCGAAGCTGAATTTGATCAGTCGCCGGATTGGGAGACACAAACATTCGGGAATCTCCACTCGATAGATCAGCTTGGCCTTGTGCAAAAGTGGGATCTTGACCTTCCAAATAATAATAGCCACCAGAACTTCTTACAAAAGCAAGGCTTCTACTTGTGATGGTATTGTCGCACTCATCTTTGGCAACCACATTAAATGAAATGCTTTGACCGCTATTTAGATAAATATAATAACTCGAACAATCTGAGGTTCCACAAGCATAGTATACCGCAGAACCACTTGGGTTCGTCCATTCAAAATGATCAGCCTGAGAGCAGGATAGCGAAATAGAGTTGTAATAATTGCTTACGAAATTTACAGAATTTAATGTGCTGCCATTGACGGTGCCGGAAATGGTACAACTGACCGGGCAATTTAACTGCGGCGGGTCTGGCGGATCAGGCAGACAATCTGTATCAATGCCATAAGGGCTTCGGCCTGTATATTTATAATAGGTCACTCCTACTGGTAAACCACATGAACCATTGTTGATTCCATGTTTTCGGAGTTCGGAACCCCATCCTACCTTTTCAATAAGGCAGCCACTAGGCAAAACTACCGCTGCATGGCCACAAGGGTAAAGCACTGCGCCAGCTTGCGCTGGGTCGCTTACAACCACAAATGACGGATCATTGGCAATCGTACCAGAGCTATGATTACTATTGATATTATTGGTCTGCGGCGGAATCCATGTACCATAATGATGATCTTTGTAATAGGCTTTGACATATTGGTAGCAATTAAATTCATTGTAGCTATTCCAGTAACTACCAGAAACTATGGTTTGCTGATAGTTGCAATCGCAGCTCTGAGCAAGCAAGGGATGACTAGACAATAGGCATAACAAACCTATTGCACAAAACAGAAGTTGTTTCATACATTATTCAATTTAAAATTTAAAAAACATTGATTTACTGATGGAGACCATCAGTTGTGAAGCTGTAGAACGAAGCGTTTGTTTTCAGTAAGGCCTACTAAAAAGATGATTATGATTTTATTCGGAAGATCGTCTTAAGGCAGGTAATTATAAAACTCTCTAATTGACGGGTAGCCCATCTTGAGGCAGTAATTTTTACAAAAGATAATTAAAAAAGAGAGTAATACCAAAGGCTAGGATAAAAAATGAAGATTTGAGCAATAACTTTCTTTTGTATACACTTTGTCAAATTGGAGCGATGAAAATCCTGATTTATTCGAAAATGGCCATGATTAAATTCCCTTTTTTGTATTTTCCCGAAATAATAATGTCAGAAACCAGCCAATTGAAATTAGCAATTTTGAACGCTAGTCTATTCGTTGGCTTGTCTATATTAAATGGTGGCCTTTTGGGGCCACCCTCCATTTGTTAACCTGCAATAATTTCTAATGGTATGAAAAATCACCTGCAGAGAAGAGAATTTATCAAGCTGAGCGGGATGGGGCTTGCGGCTATGACCGTACCCGTTTCTGTTTTTGGCAATTCCGTTCCGCTCGATTATGTCGATCGCGGTTTTGACCCCAGAATCAATAAAAAATTAGCGGAAGTCGCCTTGAATGCGGCTACCAAAGCCGGTGCTTCGTACGCCGATGTACGAATTGGCCGATATCGCAATCAATATGTCTTCACTAGAGAAGACCGAGTGCAAAACTTGGTGAATACTGAGTCATTTGGCGCAGGTATTCGAGTAATCGCAAATGGTACCTGGGGCTTCGCTGCAACAAATGAAGTAACGGATGATGGGATTGCCAAGGCAGCCCAACAGGCGGTTATGATTGCCAAAGCAAATGCTCGCCTTCAGGATGAACCAGTCGAACTGGTACCGGTGAAGGGACATGGTGATGTCGAATGGAAAACGCCTATCGAAAGAAATGCTTTCGAAGTACCTGTAAAAGAAAAGGTCGATCTATTGCTTTCTGCCAATGCAGCAGCTATGGAAAATGGCGCGAATTTCGTCAACTCTGCTCTTTTCCAGGTCAATGAGAAAAAGTACTTCGCTTCAACCGAAGGTTCTTATATCAATCAAGACATTCACCGTATCTGGCCAACCTTTACGGTAACGTCTATCGATCCAAAAGGGGGCAAGTTTAAAAGTCGTCAGGCTTTGAGCGCACCCATGGGCATGGGCTACGAGTATATGATTCCTAAAGCGGAAGATAAATTAGCCGGGCCAGAAGGAACCGGGCTAACGCTTTATCGCAATAGCTACGATATCAAAGAAGATGCGACCAATGCCGCTAAACAGGCAAAAGCTATGCTTAGCGCAAAATCTGTCACACCTGGTAAGTACGCTATGGTGCTGGAGCCAAATCACCTCGGCCTGACCATCCATGAGTCCGTAGGGCACCCATTAGAGCTCGACCGTGTACTGGGCTATGAAGCTAACTACGCAGGTACCAGCTTTGCAACACTGGATAAGTGGAAAACCAAAGACTTTAACTATGGAAGTAATTTGGTAAACCTCGTTGCTGATAAAACACAGCAACATTCATTGGGTGCTGTTGGCTACGATGATGAAGGGGTCGCCACTAAAGAATGGCATCTGGTAAAAGATGGTATTCTGGTCAATTATCAGGCTATTCGCGACCAAGCAAAGATCATCGATGAGAGTGAATCGCACGGCTGTTGCTACGCAGATAGCTGGAATTCGGTTCAGTTCCAACGTATGCCAAACGTATCACTGGAAGCAGGTAAAGAAAAATATTCAGTAGAACAAATGATCAGTGATGTCGATAAAGGTATCTATATCGCAGGCCGTGGTTCTTACTCTATTGACCAACAGCGATACAATTTCCAGTTTGGTGGTACGGTATTTTACGAAATTAAGAATGGTAAGATCGAAGGTATGCTCAATGATGTAGCTTATCAGTCAAATACCCAGGAATTCTGGAATTCTTGTACTAAAATTTGTGATGAAAGTGATTATCGCTTGTTTGGTTCTTTCTTTGATGGAAAAGGCCAGCCTTCACAAATTAGTGCTGTTTCACATGGTAGCTCAACTACCCGCTTTGACGATGTCAATGTGATCAACACAGCAAGAAAGATATAATATTTGTTAACTATCCAAAACTTCGGTTTTGGTCAATCATAATAGTATTATGGCTATTTTATCTAAAGATCAAGCCTACGATGTACTCAAAAAAATCGTCGGCTACTCAACAGCCGATCACTGCTCCATTTCGCTGGGGGGCAGCAATAACGGAAATATCCGCTATGCTCGCAACACGGTCTCTACGGCGGGTATGGAATCTAATATCTCACTGGCAGTAACGGCTGCTTTTGGCAAAAAAACAGGTACAGCTACTACCAATGAACTGGATGACCAATCGCTTCGTGCAGTTGTCAAACGGGCAGAAGAATTGGCGAAACTATCTCCGGAAAATCCGGAATATATGGAGCCACTCGGACCTCGTGAGTTCGACAAAGCCAATACATTTTACGAAAGTACAGCAGCGATCACGCCCGAATTTCGTGCAGAAGCTACTCGGAAAAGTATTGAATATATCAAGAAAAAGGGCTTGGTTGGTGCCGGTTTCATCGAAGATGGCTACGGCTTTTCTTCTATCATGAATTCGAAAGGGCTTTTTGCATACAACAAATCTTCCAGTCTTGATTTTACACTGACTGTCCGTACCAAAGATGGTACAGGCTCCGGTTGGGTAAGCCGTGATGTCAACGATTTGAAGTATTTTGATATTGAAGAAGCAACGAGCATTGCGCTTGAAAAAGCTTATATGTCTGCCAATGCCAAGGCAATTGAACCAGGGAAGTACACCGTGGTTCTTGAACCGGCAGCCGTTTCTGGTTTGGTCGGAAATATGTTTTATAGTATGGGTGCTCGTTCTGCTGACGAGGGACGTTCTTTCTTGTCAAAAGAAGGGGGCGGAACCAAGTTGGGCGAAAAAATTGTCGATGAGCGTATTACTATTTACTCAGATCCACAAAATGAAATGGTGCCTGGTGGTACCTGGAGTGGAAGTGGGTTGCCAATCGAAAAGCGTACCTGGATTGAAAATGGGGTGGTGAAAAACTTGTTCTACAGTCGTTACTGGGCCGAAAAACAAGGCAAAGAACCCGTACCATTCCCGTCCAATGGTATTATCAAAGGCGGAACGGCATCCATCGATGATTTAGTGGCGGATACCGAGCGTGGTATCTTGGTAACTCGTTTTTGGTACATCCGTTCTGTCGATCCACAAACCTTATTATATACAGGTTTGACACGCGACGGTACATTCTATATTGAAAATGGAAAAATCAAGCATCCGATTAAAAATATGCGCTTTAATGAAAGCCCGATTATTATGTTGAATAATCTCGACAAATTGGGCCAACCTATGCGTACCGGTGGTAACTTGATTCCACCTATGAAAATAAATGACTTTACGTTTACAAGTCTTTCGGACGCGATATAAAACAAATGCAAGAACGCGGAGGATGCCAAAGGGTGTTCTTCGCGTTTTAGCTTTCGCTAAAATCGATAACTCAAGGCGATGTCGTTCAAAAATCGATTTAGCTGAGGCTGAAAAAAGTTGATGCGCTGCTGGCGCGTTTGGCCATCGCCTATGTAGTAGTTGTAGTTGCCAAGGAAAAAATCAAGCTCTGTACCAAGCTCAATGGTGAGTACAATGCGGTCTGTGATGGCTAATTTTCCGCCAAGGAAAGGAATAAATCCGAGTGTGTAATGCGTGTTGTCAAGGCTGGTAACTTGGTCACAAATAGGTGAGTTTTCAAGTGGGTCACAATCTGTGGTAGTGACGATGGTCGTTGCTTCATCGAGCGAAAAGTGAAGGTCCATACCATAATAAAGCTGGATGCCTTGGACGGTAAATTTTGGCGCAAAGCCAAGATTAATGCCGTAGGAACGGGTAGGTACTGCATAGTTATAATACTGCGTACTATCTACATCTACTCGCCGAATAAGCTCATAATCTTGATAGCCTGACCGGATCAAAAACTTAAAACGCAGATCGCGATCACCTACATCTTCTTTGTAAATAATTTCGAGACTTGAGGGGGCCACATTATTTCCGGTGGCTACAATCAAAGGTGTGATGAGGTCGAGCCCAAATTCAGTACGATATTGGGCTTGAACAATTAGCGGTAAAAAGTGTAAAAGCGAGAGGATAAATGCAAAACGCATGCAATAGGATTTAAAGGCCACAGATACCGCTAAAACGTCGCCAAAAAATCAAGATTTTTAATCGCCAACTTTTTAACACATGCAAGCAAATAAAGAAGTCATACAACAATGCCTGGCTCGTTTCGATGCTGCTGCTTTCTTTTTTACCAGGTTGCAGTATAATTCCGGCGACTGGAATACCGACCAGCGTATGCCTTCTAATTTGTTACACTCCTTGGTAGAATATACCACGATTCCCGTGGATACAGAAGAACGGATAGTGCCACTGAGTAGTGATAAAATTTTCAAGAGTCCTTTTTGTTATCTGAGTGGCCATAAATTAGTAGAATTTACAGCCGACGAACGCAAAAACTTTGAAGCCTATGTCCAAAATGGCGGTTTTGTGTTTGTAGACGATTGCAATCACGATATTGATGGCTTGTTTGCCAAATCTTTTGAAAGGCAAATGGCTGATATCTTTGGCAATAATGCCCTCCAAAAAATTCCAAATGATCATCATCTTTACAATTGCTTTTTTGAGTTTGAAGATGGGCCTCCTAATACTTCGATTGAATTAAATGGTTGGGGTGATGACCTGATTCACGATTATCTGAAGGCCATTATTATCAATGATCGAATCGGAGTATTATACAGCAATAAAGACTATGGCTGCGAATGGGATTATCACTTTCGGAATAAGCGCTGGCTCGCTGTGGATAATACCCGTTTTGCTGTGAATATAGTGGTATATGCCCTGACGAGCTAGCATTAACAAGACAACATGACAGAAAACGAGATACAGCCGATTTTGGACAAAATGCCGCGCCTGCGCGCCGGCATCCAACAAATGATTATCGGACAAGAAGCGGTAATTGATCAATTGCTGATCGCTTTTATGGCCGGAGGCCATGCGCTATTGGAAGGGGTGCCTGGACTAGCCAAAACCCTGATGATTCGTACCCTGGCCGAAGCAACTAGCGTTCGCTTTAATCGAATTCAATTTACACCAGACTTGATGCCAACCGATATTATTGGTACAGAGGTACTTCAAACAGATGCAGAAACAGGGCACCGACAATTCCAATTTAAAAAAGGCCCCATTTTTTCCAATATTATCCTGGCCGATGAAATCAACCGGACACCGCCTAAAACGCAGGCGGCTTTATTGGAAGCCATGCAGGAACGTTCCGTAACTTATGCCGGACGCACCTACCAAATGGAGCAGCCGTTTTTCATCTTGGCAACGCAGAACCCTATCGAACAATCAGGTACTTTTCCATTGCCAGAAGCCCAGCTCGACCGATTTTTGCTATACATCATTATCGATTATCCGGAAGCTGGAGAAGAGTTTGAAATTTTGAAAGCCACTACCGGAAAGCAAAATACCAAAGTAGAGCCCATTATTAATGGCGAGGATATCCAGCAAATTCAAGCATTGGTCAGAGAAGTCAGTATTAGTGATCAACTTATCCAAAAGGTAAGTGAACTGGTACGAACGACCCGCCCAGCAAATACCCAGTCTAAGGTGGTCAAAGAATGGATTCAATGGGGTGCTGGTCCACGAGCTGGACAAGCCCTCATATTGACAGCCAAAGCACATGCTTTGCTCAATAATCGTTTTGCGGTAACGCCCGAAGACCTGAAAAAACTGGCATTACCTGTACTTCGACATCGAATGCTACTCAATTTTAAAGCAGAAGCCGAAGGCAAAACCACAGATGAAGTTATTCAACAATTACTTCAAGAGCAGCAGCTATGAGTCCACATTGGCTAAAACCAGAATACCTGGAATCGGTCAAAGGTCTGGAATTGCTCGCACGCAAAACGGTAGATGCGTTTTTTCAAGGCCAACATCGCAGCCGCCGAACAGGGGCAGGGCTTGAATTTAGTAACTATCGAACGTATCAGCCAGGTGATGACCTTCGAATGCTCGACTGGAAATTATATGCTCGTTCAGATCGGTTTTTCATTCGGGAAGCGGAGCAACAAAAACAATTACACCTCCGCTTTGTGTTGGATAGCAGTGCTTCGATGTTACACGAAGATCACCGTCTGACCAAGCTCGCGTATGCTCGCTTTATAGTCGCCACGCTGGCGTGGCTAGGCTTGCAGCAGGGGGACGAGTTTAGCCTCCACAGCTTTAGCGAACAGCAAATCACTCATTTAGGCCCCAAGCCAGGTAAGCGTTTTTTTCAGCGTTTGTTGTATCAGCTTACGCAAATAGACGGGGCCGGAAAATTTCCCGAGGCCGCTCATGCGGGACTGAATGTAGGAAAAAAGAAAGCTTTACTGATTTTTATTACAGATTTGTATGAGCATAAGGCTGAGATTCAAGAAGCAATTCGCAATATGCAAATCCATGATCAGGAAATATTGGTCTTGCATTTGATGGGGGAAAATGAATTACAGCTCGATTTTGGACGCTATACCACCCTCGAAGACCTCGAAACCGGACAACGAATACAACTGGGCAGTAAAAGCCTGCAACAAGAATATCAAACCCAACTTGATAGCCGACTGGAAGCCTTGCGGCAAACATTCATAGAAAGAGGAATTCATTACACCTTGGTCAATATGAAGGAAAATCCAGGGCAGTTTTTAAAATCATTTTTGAAGCTCAGAAGCAAACTATTTTAGTCGTATGCCTGAATTTGCACATCCATCGTGGTGGCCCTTGTGGCTGGGCTTGCTGATTCCACTTATCATTCACTTGTGGAACCGTCGAGAAGGGAGTGCCCTTAAAGTCGGAAGCGTAAAATGGATTCCGGAAGTAGAAGAAAGAAAACTCAATAGTTGGAAGTTTACGGATTTTTGGCGCTATCTCTTACGTAGTTTACTTCTGATCATACTGGCTGTATTGACATTGCAGTTGCTTTGGCCAAGCCAGACAAATACTGAAAAAGCCAATAAATGGCTACTTCTTGATACTGACTTACCCGCTTCCCCCGCACTCGGGCAGTGGATCGATAGCCTGCAACTTAATGGCTACGAAGCGCATTGGCTAACCATCACATTTCCACTTGTGCAAGCGACCCAAAGTGAAGAGCCACCCATGACAAATGCAGATGCAGATATTTGGACGTTGCTTGAACTTTTGGCCGCACAGCCCGACCGACCTGATTCACTTTGGCTACTGACCTCCGCCAAACTGCAACATATCCAAGGGCAGCGACCGGTGCTTCCATTTCACCTACAGTTGCAAAGTTTACCTGCTGAACAGCCGAAGGCGTATTTGGCGAAAGCCTGGAAAACCAACGAGCAAGAAGCGCAGGTTTTGATCGGATGGAGTAATGAAAACCAACTAAAGTTTGAATCATACCCCTTGCTTTTGCAAGAAAACCAGCAAATACTGGCCGATACATTACCTCCTTTACAAGTT
>JALEHC010000284.1 GCA_022763215.1 Saprospiraceae bacterium | reverse complement strand
CGAAATGTCCAAAATGCAGAAGCTGGTGGGATCGATATTTTTGTAGGCACCGTACGCAATCAAACAAAAGGCAAAAAAGTTCTTCGCCTAGAATTCGAAGCTTATGCGCCTATGGCTATTTCTGAAATGAAAAAAATCGCTGAACGCGCTCAGCAAAAATGGCCTGTCAAACGCATCGCTATCCACCACCGAATCGGCACTTTGCAGATTGGTGAGATTGCCGTCATCATTGCCGTGGCAACACCGCACCGCAAAGCTTCTTTCGAAGCCTGCCAATTTGCCATCGACACCTTAAAAGAAACGGTACCTATCTGGAAAAAAGAAATATTTGAAGATGGAGAAGTCTGGGTAGCTGCGCATCCCTAAAGCTTTCGCAAAATAGCTTCCTTTTCTTCTGGTCGGTTGACATTGGTTAAAGCGTCTTGATGCTCAACTTGCAACAACTCTATATCAGAGTTGATCAATACCTTACGCGGACAGGAGTAGGCTTGCGCCAAAAATTGCAAAAGCACGGCATAACTTCGCGGCTCCCAAATACTAATTAGTGGCTCCGGAAATTCATTGTGCGGACTCTGAAATGCCGTCGCTACTTTACTTGGATTACGTCCAGACACCAACTGCTGCAAGGTAGACTCCTGCAATAATGGCAAATCACAAGCAACGACCAACCAGGCAACGTTCGGATTTTGCTGAAAAGCAGAAGCAATAGCTCCAAATGGCCCTAATCCTGTAAAGGTATCCCCCAAACCTTGATAAGGTGCCTTGATGGTATCTAATTGTTCTGGACGACAAGAAATAAAGGTTTGATCACAATATTTTGAAAGCAAATCTGCTACATATTCTCGCTGTGGCTTTCCATGATAATCAATTAACCCTTTGTCTGTGCCCATACGCACACTCTTTCCACCAGCCAAAACCAACCCATAGATAGGCGGCAACTGCTGCTCCATATGCTTACGCAAAAAAGCAATAGTTTTGTCTGTTTCATCAAAACCCCAAGTTGGAATGTGCTCAATATTTGGAAGGTGCTCTTTCAAAAAGTCGTAGGGTGCTAAACCTGGCTCTTTGACCAGAATTAGTGCCACATCCGTCAAACGATCTAGTTTTCGACTGAGCGATTCTTTCTTTTTAGGGTCAAGCACTACAATTTGCTTAGATGCTTTGAAGTGATTACCATTAACAATAACTAAGTCTTGTCCATTAAACCATTGTCGATATTGGTAGCGATCAAAATCACCTTGAAATGCCAGTTGATGATGACTGATTTTATCCGTATAAACCTGATCGGCTTTTACACGTTTATTCTCAGCTTCATCCATAGCATGATCTGCATCAACATAGCCTACCTTGTAGAGGTCTCCTAATCCGTCCAACAGTTGATTGGAGATTTGCTGTATATTTCCGCAAGGGGTACCAATAATTGCAAATTCGTTACGGCAAAAATAGCCCAGGTCGGGCTTCGTTAACTTGGCGTGTTTTTGATGTTTTTGTTGTCCCATCAGTCTACTCGTTTAAAATCTCTTTTTCCTCCAGTTTTTGACATTAGCTTGGTCTCTTTGATTACAATATCATGCGAGAAAGCCTTACACATATCATACACGGTAAGCGCCGCAATGGTTGCGCCGGTAAGCGCTTCCATTTCTACTCCAGTCTTAGAACTAATTTTTGCGGTGCAATCTATGACGACTTCCCGGGCTTCATTCACCGTAATTTCTACATGGCATTTATCAAGGCTGAGCGGATGGCAAAGCGGAATCAAATCCGATGTTTTTTTAGCAGCCATGATACCAGCCAATATGGCGGTCTGAAATACCGGCCCTTTTTTTGTCTGAATATCGCCCGACTCTAATTGATCCATGATTTCATCGCCCAGAATGACGATGGTTCGGGCATGTGCCGTACGTTGACTTACTTGTTTGGCCCCCACATCTACCATAGATGGATTGCCGTCTTTATCTAAATGAGAAAACTCTGACATATCTGATAATCTTGAAAATATTATCCTCCAATAGTCGCCATAGATTCGGAAACCGGATGACCAAACTGGCGGTTACGTTCGGCTTCAAAGCCGTCTTTTGCACGATGTTTGAGCGATTCCAGGAAAGTGGCTGCCAACTGTTCGTCGCTTGCTCCGGCTCGTAAAATATCGCGTACATTAAATACGCCGTTGTCGTACAGACAAGTTTTTAATACTCCTTGCGGCGTAATGCGAATGCGGTTACAGCTTCCGCAAAATGTTCGGCTAAAAGCCGGAATGATGCCGATACTGCCCTTAAACCCTGGTATTTGATAATTTAGTGAAGTAGAATGAGGTGGATCCGGAATTTTCTGGATGTCCGGAAAATGTTCTTTTAAGTGCGCATGAATTTTCTGAAAATTCCAATTGAGTTGTGGGTAATGATTGCCTTCTCCATTAAAAGGCATTTCTTCAATAAACCGCACACTAATTGGCAATTCTCGAGTCAGCTCTGCCATCGGGATGATATCCTCGATGTTTTTACCCTCCATCACCACTGCATTTATCTTGGTCGGAATTTCATGGCTCAGCAAGGTATCCAATGTTTTCAT
>JALEHC010000283.1 GCA_022763215.1 Saprospiraceae bacterium | reverse complement strand
TGCGATAGCACCGTCCGTCTGACATTGCAAGTACTTGAGCCTGGCATAAATGAGTTGGAAACCACCATTTGTGAAGGCAACAGTTATGATCTTAATGGAGAAATTTTTACAGAAGCTGGTCATTATACGCGGAAATTGACAGCAGCTAATGGTTGTGACAGTATTATTTATCTGACGCTAAACACTTTACCTGATCAACATAAAAATATCGATAAAACTATTTGTCGGGGAGATACGCTTGCCTTTGGTAGCTTGTTGCTAACCGAGCCTGGCGATTATCATCAGTTGTTTTTGTCGTCTTTTGGCTGCGATAGTACAGTAACCCTCAAGTTGCAGGTCATTGAGCCCGCTATTGCGGAATGGGAAAAAGCCATTTGTGAAGGCGAGGTATTTGAACTGAATGGCACGAGTTATACTGAAAAAGGACAATACCAGCAAATTTTGACAAGTACCAATGGCTGCGATAGCATCATTCGTATTAATCTGGATGTACACCCCATCGATGAAACGCAATTAGAAGTCAATATTTGTGAAGGCGAGGTATATGAATTTGGCGAAAGCCAACTAACAGCAAGCGGTGTATATCAAACATCCTACATCAATGCTAATGGCTGTGATAGCTTGGTATACCTGAAGTTACAAGTAGTACAAAACATTGAGCAGAGCCTAGAAGCCGAGATATGTGCAGGTGAAGTATACGAATTTGGCGAAGAAGAGCTAACGGAGAGTGGCGTATATCAAACATCACACATCAACATATTAGGCTGCGACAGCACCGTCACGCTTACGCTAAATGTACTGGAAGAGGTAGAAACCTACCTGAATGCTGAGCTGTGCGAAGGGGAGGTATATGAATTTGGCGAAAGCCAGCTAACAACAAGCGGTACCTATCAAACATCCTACATCAACAATAACGGCTGCGATAGCATTGTCACTTTGCAATTGGAAGTTATTCCTTCGGTCGAACTTTTTGGTGCAGATGTATCGATTTGTGAAGGTGAAGAAGTGGACTTGGAAGTATATGGTAGTGAAAATGTACAGTGGTTTCCGGCAACGGGCCTGAGCTGTAGTAACTGCCCTAACCCGGTAGCTTCGCCTAGCGAAACGACCATATATCTGGTGCAAACAGAAGGTTGTGGTGGTACGGTAGTCGAAACGGAAATAATGGTCGAAGTACTGGAAAAACCGACTTTGCAAACGAACGAAGGCCGAACGATTACTCCTGGTGAAGAAGTAGAACTCGAAGCTGAGGGAACGTGGGGCATGGGGGCTGTCAACTGGGAAGGCCCGGAAGGCTTAATTTGTCAGGATTGTCCTCGAATTACGGTTTTACCGCAAGGCAATTCCATTTATGAGGCTTCTGTCATGAATGATGAGGGCTGCTTGGCAAGCGATACGGTACATATTCAGGTACGATTGGATTGTATTGAAGGTGATTTTTTCATCCCGAATGCTTTTTCACCTAATGGCGATGGGACGAATGAGAGCTTTCATATTACGGCTTATACCGATGCCCAACTGGAGTATTTGCGCATTTATGATCGTTGGGGAGAGCTGATGTTTGAGACCAATGATTTCAACCAGGTTTGGGATGGCCGCTTTCGCGGAAAATTGCTCAATCCGGGGGTATACGTGTATTATATGCGGGTCAAGTGCCCGGACGAAGAGTCGTATGAACGTTTTGGAAATGTAACGCTGATTAGATAAAAAATCCACAAAAAAATATAAACCAGATAAAATGAGAACCCCCCTAGTTTCATTAATCCTATACATGATATTTGTTAGCAGCTTGGCTGCTCAGGATATTCATTTTTCGCATATTCATGCTTCTCCGTTTAATCTGAATCCGGCTTTGACTGGAATTTTTGAGGGCGATATGCGCCTTATTGCAAATTACAGAAATCAATGGCGGTCGGTAACCGCAGATTATAAAACGATGATGGCTTCTGCTGATATGAAAATTGGTGGTTTCAATCAAAATTCAATTATCGGGCTGGGCGCTCATGTCAATGCTGATGTAGCAGGTGACCTAGACTACACGACACAATCGGTTGGTTTTTCGGCCTCGTTCATGCAGGCTTTTGATCGGCATCGGAGCCATATTCTGGCAGGTGGATTACAGATTGGCCGCGTGACTTCGCGCTTTGATCCGAGTAAAATGATTACTTACGAGGAAGAGACGTTTTTTGGAAGTGGTGACCGCAGTCGGATTTCATACTATGATATGTCGGCTGGTTTGGTGTGGTATAAGCGAATCAAGAAGGAGCAATTTTTGTACGCAGGTGCTTCTGTTTACCACATTAATAATCCGATTGTTTCGTTTTTTGGAGAACCGGAAGGCAATCAGTTATTTCGTCGGTATGTCGTGCATGGTGGTGCGAATGTCGCTTTGAATAAGTGGTATACCCTGATTCCTAATGCTATTTTTATGGTGCAGGGCCCACATCAGCAAGCTACCCTGGGTACATTTGTGCGTTATCATAATCCAACCAAGCAGTTGATGAAAAAGAATCATGTTTCGTTAATGTTTGGAGGTTGGGTACGTGCATTTGCATTGGAAGACCGCTTAAGTGCGGATGCGCTCGTAGGTGCGATACGGATAGACTTCCAGAATTTGATTATGACGTTTACGTATGATATTAATATATCGACTTTAGCTCCGGTCAGTTATGGGCAAGGCGGGCCTGAGTTTTCACTCATTTACCTAATTGGTTCAGAGCTATCGGGCTTAAAGTTGAAGTCAAGAAAAAGTATGGAAAAAAAGAAGAAGCATAAAATGGCTTGTCCTGTATTTTAGGGACGCAGAGGTAATGGAGG
>JALEHC010000282.1 GCA_022763215.1 Saprospiraceae bacterium | reverse complement strand
GAACGAAATACGCTTTTAAGTGCTTCTGTTTTTGCAGCTGATTGCACAACTGCCGATGCTTATGCTACTGCTTTTATGGTAATGGGCAAGGAAAAAGCAATGGCCATGGCTCGTGAAAATGCAGCACTGGAAGCTTACTTCATTTATAGTGATGAGGAAGGAAATATGCAGGTTGCTTATACGGACGGCCTAAAGCATATTTTTGAACAATAGGACAGACACGATTTTCAGAGCTTAGCTCTTTCAACCAATTAATACGTCAAACGAGACATTATGGAATTCAAACTGGATAGAGATTTATGTTTTTTCGACTTGGAGGCTACCGGCCTCAATGTCGTGCGGGATCGGATCATGCAAATTGCTGTCATCAAATACAAAAAAGATGGTAGTGAGCCGGAAGAACTCAGTATGCTGATTAATCCGGGAATTCCAGTTTCGCAGGAAGCATACGAGGTGCATGGTATTTCACCTAAAGATGTTGCCAATAAGCCCACTTTTCAGCAAGTAGCAGATAAAATTTATGAATTTATCGGAAATGCGGATTTGGCTGGTTACAACTCCAACCGCTTTGATATTCCTTTGTTGATGGAAGAATTTGCTCGGGTGGGCATTGAATTTGACGTAAGTAACCGCAGGCTGATCGATGTACAGCGGATATTTTACAAAATGGAACCACGTACCTTGAAAGCGGCGCTCAAGTTTTATACAGGTCAGGATATGGAAGATGCCCACGATGCGCTTGCCGATGTTAAGGCTACGGTTGATGTGTTTAAAGGGCAGCTCACTAAATATGACGGTGTGAAATACACTGATGCAGACGATAAAGTGCACGACCCACCAATTGTTAATGATATGCAAGCACTACACGATTTTACTAATGATAATCGTTTTGTAGATGCTACACAAAAAATGAAATACGATACCCAAGGACGTATTGTCTTTAATTTTGGGAAGTATAATGGCAAAGAAGTTGCTGAAATTTTGTCGAAAGACAAGCAATACTACAACTGGATATTGAATAAAGAATTTTCTTCTCAAGTCAAACAAATTGTCAAAAAGCTGGTCAAAGATTATGAAAAACAGCAGCGTGGATAGATGGAACAAGTGGTGGATCGTGTGCCTAATGGCTGCTTTGTTGCCTGCGTGTTATGAACCCATACAAGGGTGCCTGGATGCACAGGCGACCAATTTTCAGGTTGATGCGGATGAACCTTGCCCTGATGATTGTTGTACTTACCCATCTATTGTGCTCAATTTTGAACATTGTTATGAAATTGCACAAGACTCGTTTGTAGCCTTGAATTATGGAGATTCGGTATATATTGATGCCGCAGGGAATCCCTTCCGGTTTAGTAGTTTGCAATATTATTTGTCCGAATTTAAGTTGGTTCGTTCCGACGGTGCATTGATAGGGGTGACAGATACGTTGCAGGTGGATCAAATTGATCCGGTGAGTGGGGATACAAGTAAGCTTACTTTAGAAGATAATTTCTTGCTTATCAATCCGGTTCAGAAATCCATTAATGTAACGCTCGGCAATTTTACAGAAGTGGCTAACTTTACAGGCATACAGTTTAAGCTTGGACTCGATACCCCTGCCAATCAGGTAGACCCTGCCTCTGTACAAGAAGTTCATCCTTTATCATTTCAAGACGATAATATGTACGTCGGTCCGGAGGAAGGATATATTTTTTACAAGGTGGGATTGTTTACGGATACCGTTGCGACAGATACTATTCCTGTAATCACCAGTATTTCTGGTCTTGAAAACCTCAAAACGATTGATCTGGCATTTCCTTTTTCTACGACTAATGGATTTAACATTAATGTATCTTTAAGGGTAGATTATCAAGATTGGCTGGAAGGGATTGATATTCAGCAGAGTCTTTCAGATGGTAGTTTTGAGCAGAAGCTACTGGAAAATGTCGGCACGTCGATTACGGTTCAGGAAATAAGATAGTTCCAGTTTATCAACAACAAGATTATCTGATTTTTGTCATAAAACCTACCAAACACTGATTTTGGAGCTAGAAACTGCTGCTTTGGTGACAAATGTTACGTTCTGATTAGACTTTCCGTCGTACTTTTTTGTTGGTATAATGTATTCTTTACTTTAATTCTAATCTGATATGCTTAACAAAAAATTACTGCTTTTATTATCGTTGACTTTGATTTCACTGACTTGGTATGGTTGTGATAACGAAGACGATGTGCCGGAGGAACCACAGCCTGGTGTTGCACAATTGGTTTTCAATGCCTCTTTTCAGGATCAATTGCTAACGATGTTTGAAGATACTTACGATTATGAAGACGGTATCGATCTGCGGTTTCAGCTCTTTAATTTCTATTTATCAGATATTACATTGGTGAGTCCTGAAATGGGAGATGTGGTGGTGAAGGACGTCGATTTGGTATCCTTTAAGGATATTTATAATGCTGAAGATGCTGCCAAGGGGATTCGTATAGATTTGGGCGAAGTGCCGGAAACCAACTATACCGGTGTGAAGTTTGGTATTGGGGTAAAAGAAAGCCTAAATGCTACGCAGCCCTCTGATTATGAATTGGGGCATCCGTTGTCACCTGCTAATTATTGGTCTTGGGCATCAGGTTATGTCTTTTTTAAGATAGAAGGAAATGCAGACCTAGATGGCGATGGTGTTTTTGAAAACGACGATAAATTAACTTTTCATATCGGAAATAATGAATATTACCGACAGTCATCCTTTGACAAAACGTTTAGTGTACAACCTAACGATACAACGCTTATCAATTTTGAAGTGGATGTGTACGATATGCTAGTCGATGAATCAACAGGAGAATACCTCAATTTTAAGGAAGTAAAACAAGACCATACGACCAATCCGGAAGTAGCTGGTTTTTTGGCGGATCAATTACAGCAAGCTATCAAAATTCAGTAACGGATGATTCGATTTTTGATGGTATGGATGATGTTGACCTTTTTAGGAAACTGTAATCGATCAGCTTCTGATTTGACCCATATCCCTTTTGAGCCTACCCCATATGAGTTGGAGGAGCCTGAACATTTCGTGAAAATGGAAATTCCGGCAGATAATCCGCTTACGGTAGAAGGGGTAGAATTAGGCCGGCAATTATTTTTTGAGCGGGCATTGTCACTAGATTCTACAATTTCTTGTATGAGTTGCCATATGCCTGGTCGATCTTTTTCTGATAACGTTCCGCTGAGTGTTGGAGTAGGCGGCAAAAAGGGAGTTCGTTCTTCCATGACACTGATCAATACAGGGTATTATCACACGGGCTTGTTTTGGGATGGAAGAGCATATACTTTGGAAGATCAGGCATTGGAGCCCGTTGTAAATCCGGTAGAAATGGCAAGTGAATGGCCTGAAGTAGAGCGGCGTTTGCAGCAAAGCGAAACCTATCCGGCTATGTTTCGGGCAGCATTTGGCGTAAGCCGAAAAGAAGAAATTGACCGGTTTTTGGTAGCAAAGGCACTGGCACAATTTCAACGGACGCTGATCAACAGCAATTCCAAATTTGACAAAGTCAAACGCGGTGATGCTCAGTTTACTGCTTCTGAGCAGCGCGGGCACGATATCTTTTTTGACGCAAGTCAGGAACTCCCTGATGCAGAATGTGCGCATTGCCATATTGATCCATTATTTACAACGCTAGAATATGAAAATAATGGACTAGATCAGGTCGATGATTTAGATCGTTTCAGGGATAAGGGCAGAGGAGCGATTACAGAGCAGCGCTACCAGAATGGTAAATTTCGGGTGCCAACCCTGCGTAATATTGCGCGTACAGCGCCATACATGCACGATGGTCGATTCAAAACGCTGGCGGAGGTAGTGGAACATTATAATGAAGGCGGTCATTTCTCGGAAAATGTCAGCCCGAATATCCGAAAATTACATCTGAGTGATCGAGATAAAGCGGATTTAATTGCATTTTTAGGGACGCTTACAGAAATCTATGAATAAGATTTTAAACAGAAAAGAAAAAACAGATATATGAAACTTCGTGCTTTAATCCTTTTGGGTATGATAGCTATTCTTGGCTGGACAGCTTGTGAAAAAGACAATGGAGGTGGTGATGGCGGTTGTGATAATTGTCCAGTCGATGAGCTAATCGAGGGAGAATATGATCCGGAGACCTACACAATAGCTACTCCGTCGTGGGTTATTCAAAATCCGCAAATACCAGCAGATAACCCAATGACAGAGGAAGGAGTAGCATTGGGAAGGATGTTGTTTTATGACCCGATCTTGTCTTCTGATGGCAGTATGAGCTGTTCGAGTTGCCACAAGCTCAATAATGCTATGACTGACATTAACCAATTTAGTGTGGGTGTTCAGGGGATTGAAGGCTTTCGGAATTCTATGCCCCTTTTTAATTTAGCATTTACGGATGCGCCGTTTTTCTGGGATGGCCGTTCTGTGACTTTGGAAGAGCAGGCGTTGATTCCGGTTGAAGACCATACGGAATTAAACGAAAGTTGGCCAAATGTAATTAGAAAACTGGCGGAGCATCCGGATTATCCAAAACTATTTCGGGAAGCATTCGGCATTGAGCGGACGAGCGAAATCACAAAGGAGCTTGCGGTAAAAGCGATTGCTCAGTTTGAGCGCAGTATTGTGAGTTTTAATTCGCGTTATGATCGTATCGTACAATTGAATGATGGCTGGTTTACGGAAGCAGAAAAGCGGGGACGTGACTTGTTTTTTATAGAACCAAATAGCCAAGATGATACCCATCCGGGTTGTTCACACTGCCATAGCGGATCTAATCTGACAAATAATTTATTCATGAACAATGGCCTTGATGATGTGGATGAGCTGGATCAATTTGCCGATAAAGGCAGAGGAGCGGTCACAGGAAATGTTTTCGATAATGGAAAATTCAAGGTGCCCTCGCTTCGTAATATTGCGCTAACGGCTCCATATATGCATGACGGGCGCTTTCAGACCCTGGAGGAAGTGCTGGATCATTATTCGGCAGGTGGCCATGGTGTAATTAATGAAGACGTGAATATCCGCCCATTTCCCTTGGATGAGCAACAAAAGAGTGATTTGATTACATTTTTGGAAATGTTGACAGATACTTCTTTTGTGAATAATCCGGCTTACGCCAGTCCGTTTGAATAAAGAATGCAAATTTTTGTGAAAAAAAGAACGAGCTAAATGTGTTTTGAATTTGTTTGATTTTCACCTTTATTGAGTTAAGCTGTTTGTAATGAGGTGGTTGTATTTATTTTTAGGCTCTTATTTTTTCACAAATTGGTATTTTTGTCTTTGTTGTAGCCAGTAAAATGTAAGATAATTGTATTGTCAAACGAAAGTAATAGCTGATAAATGAATCAGCAGCACTTTTATTTGGGATATGTACATGGGAATTTAGTTTGTCAATAGTAAGTCAGGTCAAAAAATCTGACTTGCTATTCACAAATTCCAAACTTGAAAGTAACAAACTTTAGATATAAATAGATTCTGTTCAAATCTATTTGCTTTTTAATTTCGTATATGTTCATGGGATTATAATTTGTTGGCAAAAGGTCGTATCACCAGAAAAGTGATGCGACTTCGCTCTTTTAGGACCTTGCTGAAACCACTCACCTAAACAAGGCGTTAATATCTTCTTAAAAGAAAAAAATTGAGAACCATCGATTTGCTTTACGAGTTCTTTTAATAGGTATTGAGTTAATAATGATAATAAAAGAAAAAAGTACTTCAAACTTTATTCAATTCTAAGAGAATTTTTTGGAGTACTTAATCGTTAAATATTCATGGGATTATAATTTGTTAGTAGTAGGTCGTATCGCAATTTGAATGTGTGGTACGACTTTTTTTATGCGTTTATTATTGCTTATTGCTCAAAAAGTTTGTTTATTTGCAATGCATAAGTTGATCATCCCAAAGTAGTAGTCCCCCTACGAAACTTTCCCCTTTTATACATTCTGGCCTCAGTTTTCTACACAAAAGTAGGACAAATTCACGCTTATAATCGTCCATTCCGGACAACCCTGGTTTACGCAAAAAAATAAAAGGTTTCTTGCCTACATACAAGCTTCTTTCCTGTATTGGAAAGTTTCTAAGCTATGGTATGTCGGAAAGAAATAATCATAATTTCACTCACAACCATTAGAGAAATAATCGCAGCTGATTTATTACTAAAAACTGCAAAAAAATGAACAAACAGTCATCTGGAATCTGGTATTCCTGTTTCCAGGAAAACGCCAAAAACGTGCTAACTTCTCACTATCATTTGCTGATCTGGCTGGCACTCCTATTTGCTAATAACGCCTTTTCTCAAATTACCATCTCTTTTCCAGAGGTTAACGAACCAAGCTGTAACGGCTTTACCAATGGTTCTGTTCTGGCTCAAATTGAAGGTGGTATGCAACCTTATGTGCTTGAATGGAATACCGGTGATACCGGACTTGGGATTTTTGGTGTCGGAGCCGGAGAATACACCCTGACCGTTACGGATGCCAATAGCCAAACGGCTTCGGCTTCTTACCTCCTCGGGCAGCCTGATCCGGTGGTTCCTAATCTTACTTTTCTCAACTCACCTTGTACTGGCAGCCCGGTTGATATACAAGCAGTACCTACTGGCGGAACACCGCCATACTCTTTTGAATGGGGCGACGGAACTACGGCAGATACCCGAACTGACTTGACGCTGGGTACTTATTTTATTACAGTAACCGATGCCAATGGCTGTGCAGGTATCGAAAGTATTTCCATAAATGAAGCAATGCAGATTTTCTTGACCTCTGTTCCTCCTGCTTGTCCAGGTGGTTGTGATGCATCTGCTTCTGTCGCGGTGCTCGGAGGCCAAATGCCTTATTCTTACCTGTGGAGTAATGGTGCTACTGGTTCAGTAAACCCTAATTTGCTTCCAGGGATACAGTCGGTAACTGTAACGGATGCCAATGGCTGTATGGTTTCAAGCACTATCATTATAGAAGATGGAGAAAGTGATTTGGCTTTAAGCGTAGAAGGTGAAAATGCTGTGTGTAATGGAACCGGATCTGCGGAAGCAATCCCTGCTGGCGGTATTCCGCCTTACCAATACGAATGGAATACCGGAGCACAAACTGCTACCATCGAGAATTTATTTGCAGGTACTTATACCGTAACATTAACAGATGCAGCTGGTTGTGAACAAATTGCTTCCGTTGTTATCCTTACGGAAAATGACTTGTCGGTTTTGGTTGAGGTAGACTATATCTGTGGCGATCCTTTTGGTTCGGCTACAGCTACGGCCACTGGCGGTGTACCTCCTTATTCGTTTGAATGGAATGATGGACAAACTGGACCGATGGCAATCAACTTAACTCCAGGCGAGACTTATAAAGTTACAGTGACCGATCAAGAAGAATGTACCATTGCAAAAACAATTTTGGTCGCGGATATAGATGAATTAGATATTGCAATTAATGCTTCGCTTCCAAGTTGTGATGGCTTTTTTGATGGAACGGCCACCGCTTTTGTATTAGGTGGCTCGGGCGATTATACTTTCCTTTGGGAAGGTGGCCAGCAAAACCCAACTATCGAGTTTTTGGGCCCTGGTACTTATACGGTGACCGTTAGTGATGAAAACGGATGTGGTGGTACTGCTACAACTACCATCGTTCAGCCTAATCCAATTGAAATAACCACAACGACTACCAACGCAATTTGTGGCGTACCAAATAGTGGCACCGTAGAAGCTACAGTAACTGGCGGCACGCCACCATATACTTATATGTGGAATACTTATGCCACAGGCTCTGACCACGAATCACCGATTTTGACCGATCTCCCTCCAGGGCCATATACGGTTCTAGTCAAAGATGTCAACGGTTGTGAAGCTATGGCTGCTTTTACAATAGAGGAAGAAGAAGATTTGGCCTTATCCATTTCTTCTCAGGCTGCCCTTTGCGGGCAAAATAATGGTTCGGCTACGGTTACCGCTTCCGCGGGAACTGCGCCCTACACGTATCAGTGGGATGATGCTTCCGCACAAACAACTGCAACTGCATCAGATTTGGGTGCAGGGACTTATAGCGTTACGGTAACCGATGCTAATGGCTGCCAAGATATCGCTCAAGTTACGATTGCTGATTCTCCGGCTGTCTCTTGTATCGTAAATATCGATAATCCAGTCACTACACCAGGCGGCAGTGACGGCCAGCTTTCTGTAATGGTACAGGGAGGAACACCGCCATTTGATTTCTTGTGGAATAATGGCATGATGGCGCAAACTATTACTGATTTGCCGACAGGCAGCTACTCGGTAACCGTAACGGATGCGAATGGCTGTGAAACCACTTGCGAAGCTACCTTGGTACAACCTGCAAGACTAGGCGATTATGTTTGGATTGACAGCAACGAAAACGGAATCCAAGACCCTGCTGAAAGTGGATTTGCAGGAGTTGAGGTCATTCTTACCGGAACGACACAGAATGGCGAAAGTATCACTAAATCTACATCAACAAATAATGATGGGTTTTACTTTTTTGATGTACAGCCAGGTACTTATAAAGTGACTTTTACAGCGCCTAACAATTATAAATTTACGAATAGCAATATCGGAAGTGACGACAGTATCGATAGTGATGCTGATGCAGATACAGGTATGACTGATTTTGTAGACATTGCAGCAGGAGAAGAAAACCTGACCATTGATGCTGGTTTGACGCTGATCTGTATCAATATCAATGATCCAGGAGAAATATGTTGTGATCAGGTTCTTTGTGGCCCTGGTCAGGATCCAGACCCAATTTTGAGTGTAACGCTTCCATCTGGAGGATCTGGTCCTATTGAATATCTATGGATGAAGACGGTAACAGAAGGGCCATTCAACCCAGCTTATTGGGAGCCAATTCCGGATTCGAATACACCATCTTATGACCCAGGACCATTGAGTGAAACGACCTATTTTGCTAGATGTGCTCGTCGAGAAAATTGTGGTTCTTTCCTTGAAACTTCCATAATCGAAATAGCGGTTTCTGATGAAGCTGTAGCTAGTATTTTAACTCCTCAATTACCTGTATGTATTGGTGAAGAAGTTGTCTTTATGGCAGAATCAAATGGCCCGGGAGCTACTTATTCCTGGAATTTTGGTGGTGGAGCTACTCCATTGACTTCAAACGAACAGAATCCTTCGGTATCATGGAGTAGTGCTGGTCCACGAGAAATTACGCTAACCGTAACCGCTAATGGTTGTACTTCTGTTTCAGATATGCGAATTACAGTCACTATGGGGCCTGTATTTTGTGGAAACGGACTAGTAATTGATGCGGATAATTTCCAAGGTGGTTCTGCCCAGGTTAATTGGGAAATGCATGCCCCGAATGGCAACTATGAATACGAGGTAGAGAGTTCGCCAGATGGCAGTGATTTTGAATGGATCGGAACCGTTTCCGAACCTTTGGAATACGATCCGGTTCTGGATATGAATAAAATGCAGTTCATTGACCATGCACCACATCCGAATATTTCTTACTACCGAGTCAGATTTACGGATGAATACGGAAACGAGTATATCTCCAACATTGATGAAGTTCGCTTCGATAATCCAGAAGATGATGCCATCAGATTATATCCGACACCATTTGAGGATAATATCTACATAGAACTAGTCAATTATACAGATACCAAAGACATGTTTGCGGAAATCAGAGGATCTAATGGCTATTACTTACGCCAAGAAGTATTTGAAAATGATCAGTTTAGCAAACGAATCGAGATGACAAATTACCCAGCGGGTATTTATTTCATTCGCATTTGGAAAGAAGGTGAAGCAGTAGAGACCTTCAAGATCATCAAGATTAGACGATAAACATAGTTGAGAAATAAAAATAAAAGGGGAGAGTAAACAGTTACTTTCCCCTTTTTTCATGTCTTAAATATGTGGTTTAGGAATAATGTATTCCATCGTGGAACAGCTCTAGAATAGGCGTGTCAGGTATTTTCAAGAAAGAAATTTTTTTATAAAAAAAGTTAAACAAAACGGAAACTAATGAAAAAAAGCTACGTAAACTAACGAGTAATCAAATTGGAAGAATGAATTATTATTTCAGTAAATGAATAAAAATTCGTTCTTTTGTTATATGGTGATTTACTTTTAGACCCCACCATTTCCTGTAGTTAAATTATGGCCTAAATAGGCCTTAACCCTTCATTATGCCCCTTATAGTAACCTTACTTTAGGTTACCTGATCTTTGGTTTCCAACAAGTTTATTGCAATTGCAAGTATGCAATTTATTAATATAAAAATTTTATTGTATTAGAAAATTTTACATTCTAACAAATTATACATCCATGCGCAACCTAAAATTTCAATTTGGCGCTGGTAGAGCTAAGGGCGGAACCAAAAACCGCAATTTACACCTACTGGTACTTTTAAGTCTGCTTTTGTGCGGCCAGATGCTGCATGCACAACTATCCGTTTCCTTTTCTTTGGACGAGCCAAGCTGCTTTGGTCTTCCTGACGGAAACATTACTGCTACCGCCTCTGGTGGAGTGGCTCCATACAATTTCACCTGGAGCAATGGTACAATGGGAGCTGTTTTGAGTGGTGTTCCTGCCGGTAACTATTCTGTAACGGTTACAGATAATAACGGGGCAGTCACTACACAAAATGTCGTTTTGACACAGCCCACATTGGTAACAGCTACACTTGTTGCTGACCAGTGTAATAATCCCATCACCATTACCGCAGTCGGGAATGGCGGAGTCCCTCCCTATATGTATAACTGGACAAATGGGGAAGAGACTGCAACAATTAGTGTGAATCCCGGCACTTATTGTGTGACACTTACCGACATGAATTATTGTGGTACGGTGGAGTGTATAACCGTTAATAATGTTCCGCTCAATGTAGCGGTTGCAACACAAGGGCTTACATGTCCGGGCGCAAACGATGGGGTGCTTACCGCAAATGTGACAGGAGGTACGCCTCCATTTAGTTATTTGTGGAGTACTGGCGCGACTTCCCAGTCTATCGGCAACCTAGCACCTGGTGCTTATGGCGTTACCGTTACGGACGCCAATGGCTGCTCAAATAATGCGATAGGTGTCGTCTCTGATCAGGCACCTATTGTGATTAATACGAACTCGACCAATCCAACTTGTACCAACGATACAAATGGTAATGCTTCAGCAAGTGCTAGTGGCGGTACACCTCCTTATACTTATCAATGGAGTAATGGTCAGAGTGGTAGTTTTATTACTAATCTTGGCCCTGGAACCTATACCGTTACGGTTACCGATGCCAATGGATGTATCATGCAAGCAAGTGTATCACTTTCACCGGTTTCTAATTTGGTGGTTGGTGCAACTGCAACGCCTGAAACTTGCGTAGATTTTAATAATGGTACCGCTACAGCAATTGCTGCTAGTGGTGTTCAGCCTTATACTTACCAATGGAGCAATGGGGCAACTACAGCTTCCCTAAATAATTTGGCACCAGGCACTTATACTGTTACGGTTACCGATGCGGTATTTTGTACTGGTTTTGCCACAGTAACTGTGGAAGCTGCTCCAGATTTCAATATATCACTAACGAATACAAATGTTACTACTTGTGGTGCCAATAACGGTACTGCAACGGTAACTATAACGGCCGGTGTCGGACCATTTACTTATTTGTGGAATACAGGTTCAACTTCACCTCAACTTACTGGTTTGCCAGGAGGTGTTTATATGGTAACCGTTACAGATGGTAATGGCTGTCAAATTTTTGGCCAAACCAACGTAATCGAACCACCCGCAGTAAATGTCGAATTAACAGCGACGTCATTGGTATGCCAGGGTGATGATAATGGTTCTGTAAATATCTCACTTACAGGTGGTACTCCTCCTTTCCAGTATAACTGGAGCAATGGAGCAAGCACTCCGTTTTTGATGAATGTAGGTGCGGGCACTTATTCCCTGACAGTAGTAGATGCATTTGGTTGTTCAGATGTTGATCAGGTAACCATCAATGAAGCACCTGCAGTGAATGTTTCAGTGGCGGGTACGACTATTGTCTGTGGTAGTGGCAACTTGGGTAGCGCAACAGCACTTGTAAGTGGTGGTACTGCTCCATTCCAATACCAATGGAGTAATGGTGCAACGACTTCTTCTGTGAATAATTTGCCGGAAGGCACCTTTTCTGTATCTGTAATTGATGCGAACGGCTGTATGGCTGTTGGTATGAT
>JALEHC010000281.1 GCA_022763215.1 Saprospiraceae bacterium | reverse complement strand
GCCAATCAGCAATTGCAAATATATGATGCTTCAGGAAAGTTAGTCTTTATACACCAGAATAAAGCTTTGGGCCAAAAGCTGGAACTCGATGTGTCGCATTTGCCGAAAGGCACCTACTTCCTAAAAATACCGTTCGTAGGTGTTCGTACTTTCGTAAAACAGTAAAATTATGCTGGCTTGCGCTCAAATAATTTGAACGTATAATTGAACTCGTTTTTTTCATCTGCTTCATGAGCTTCGGAAGAAACGAGTTTCCATTTTTCCAGATCAAGCTTAGGAAAATAAATATCGCCTTCAACTTTTAGGTCCACCTCGGTAAGGTACACTCGGTCCCAATAGGATTGGCTCAATTCATAGATCATGCCACCTCCAATGATGAAAGCTTCTTCCTCTCCGTTATCGTGTGCCGCTTCGAGTGCTTCTTCCAGCGAAGATTTTACGATACAATTAGATGCAATAAAAAAAGGATCACGAGTGATGATGACATTGGTACGTTTGGGAAGTGGCCGCCCGATAGACTGATAGGTTTTTCGTCCCATAATGATATGATGGTGAAGCGTTTTCTTTTTGAAATACTTCAGATCAGCAGGTAAGTACCAAGGAATATCGTTGTCTTTTCCGATGACATTATTGTGGGCGGTAGCTACAATAGCGGATACGAGCATGTAATAGTTTTTTAAGGCAGATCAATAAGGAGGTTGGCATTTTTCATCCTTTCTTCCATGTATTTTCGACCAGGTTGAATCTCGCCATTGAGATATTTTTCGATAACCAAACTGGCAATCGGGGCGGCGTATGTTCCTCCCCAGCCACCGTTTTCAACATACACTGCAACGGCAATTTGAGGATTTTCTTTAGGAGCAAAAGCAAAAAAGATAGAGTGATCTTCTCCTGTTCCTTGGTTGTTTTCGGCAGTACCGGTCTTGCCACAGATCGAAATTCCTGGCGTATAGGCACCGCGTGCGGTACCAGCCGTCACTACTCTTTCCATGCCATCGACTACCGGCGTAAAATGCTTTTCATCGATCCCGACATATATTTTTTGATCATATCCTTTAAAAGGGGTATAAGTAGAATCGTTTTCGATTCGGCCTTTTACGAGATGGGGTGTTTTGTAAAATCCACGATTAGCAAGAATTGCAGCCATATTGGCCAATTGTAGATTGGTCGTGAGCAGTTCTCCCTGACCGATCGCTAGCGATCGAACCCATACGGAGTTCCACTTTTGTCCTTGCTGCTGTCGGTTAAACCAATCCGTATAGTATTTAGAGGTTGGATAATTACCCTGTTTTTCATTTGGAAAATCAACCCCTAGTCTTTTACCCATTCCAAAGCGATCGAGATAATTATTGAAAACATCAAGGCCTTCAGGAGCATTGTAAAAGCCTTTTTGATCTATAATATCCCGAAAAACGGTTACAAAGTAAGCATTACAAGAGTGCTGAATTGCAGTCGAGACATCAAAGCAGGTAGGGTGATTGTGGCAGCCTGTCAAGCGTTGGCCATTAAGATAGTAAGCACCTTGGCAGCGGATGGTCCGATCTTCTTTGAGCAGGCCTTCCTGCATGGCGATAAGCGCAACAAAAGGCTTAAACAAGGAGCCCGGAGGATACTGCGCCATAATCGAACGATCGAGAAATGGCTTATAAGGGTTGGTATCGAGTTGAATATAAGCCCGGCCTCGGTCTTTGGTGATTTTTAGCTTGTTTGGGTCGTAAGTTGGGGTACTCAACATAGTGAGAATTTCGCCTGTCGATGGCTCAATGGCAACCACACTACCAATTTTATTTTGCATGAGTTCTTCTGCAAAAGCTTGAAGGTCAAGGTCAAGCGTAGTGACTAAGTCTTGACCAGCAATTGGGTTGGCGGTATTTTTACCTTTGACTTCGTCCACTTCGCGGCCCATATTATCTTTAAGGATGAGGCGAAGTCCTTTTTTTCCTTTTAGGGAGTCTTCATAAGCCAGTTCAAGGCCACTCGCACCCACGTAATCTCCTAGTGCATAGCCTGAATTTTCATCTTCTACTTCTTCTCGGTTTACCTCCCGAATATAGCCTAAGACGTGGGCCGCATTTTCATGCGGATAACCACGGGAGTTTCTAAGAATAGGTGTAAAACCTGGGAATTGGTACAAACTTTCTTTAAAGCGATTAAAGGTTTCTACTGGTATTTTCGAAAGAAAAACGAAAGGAACTGATTTGGAAAAGCGTGGACTGCGCCAGTCTTTTTTTAGCGCATCAATAAAGTGTTTTTTATCAATATCCAATAACTCACAAAACTTGAGTGTATCCATATCAGGATCGATCTGGTTGTAAGTTGCCAGCAAATCGAAAGAAAGATCGTTGTATACTAAAAGATCGTAGTTGCGATCATAGATCAAACCGCGAGAAGGATATTCGACATATTTTCCAATAGTCGTAGCATTGGCTTTCGCCCTAAAGGACGGGTCCAGCACTTGTATCTCTAGTGCTTTGTAAATCAATAACAAAGCAGCCAGCACAAACAAAGTCTGTATTGTAAACTGTCTTTTTCTCAGATTATCAGACATGGCCTTCCTTTTTAGTTGTGTTAATCGGTCGGATTAAAGGCGAACATGGCCATCATTATAAACAACATCGAAAGTATGTAGCTGAAAAATGATTTCAGTAAGATGTCAATGATGTATACAAAGGTAAACTCTTCCACGGAATGAAAAAAGAAAACCTCCAAGGCAATCATAATAGAGGCATACTGAAAAAACCAAGTCAAACCAAAACGCTTTTTAGTAGGGCTATAGTTGACGTTGTAGCCTTCGCGTGGTTCGAGGTAGCTCAAGACGTACGATCTGGCGTAAGCCATAAACACCAGTGAAGCAGCATGCATACCGGGAGTATCGTAAAACATATCTACTGCAATGCCAATCAGAAATGCCAAGAGCAACATAGCTGGCTTGGAGATACGCAAAGGCAGCAATAGAATAAATAATGGATAAATGTGGGCATTAAAATAAAAGAAGCCCTCCCACCCGATTGATAATGGTCGCAGGATCAGGACTTGCAAAAAATACAAGGCTAAGAAGCGGACAATATTTATGAATACAATGTTACTCATCGGTTCCTTCCAGTGCTTGATCCAATTCCTTTTTCATCAAATCTTTGACGACATAGGCATACTGTATATTACTGATATCTTCGATTAGCCGAACCTGAATATTATAGCTATTGGGCCCTGCTTGTTTGTCTATATTTTCAATTATTCCAATAGCAATTCCTTTCGGAAATAGATTGGAATTGCCGCTAGTTTGCACGGTATCACCTACAGCTAATTTGGCATGTCGAGGAATTTCCTTGAGCTGCATTATTTCTGGATCTTCCCCATCCCATTCCAGGCTGCCAAAAAATCCTTTGCTTCGTATACTGGCACTGATTCGCGTTTGGCGATGTAAAATGGACATTACAGAGGTAAAGCAACAGCTGGATGTTTTGGTGATACCGACTACGCCACGATCTGTAATCACGCCCATGTGTGGAAAAACTTCTTGCGTTTTACCTTTATCAAGGGTCATGTGATTATCCTTGCTGGCAATAGAGTTATTGATAATTTTTACGGGGATATAGGCATAGCGCATACGCATAGAATCGCCAGGAAAAGTATCAAGCCGATAAGCGTTGTTGTAGAGTTCTGTTTTGATGTAAGACTTGAGGCGGGCGTTTTCTTGAAGAAGAGAGTCAACATCTTCTCGGAGACGCACAAATTTGGCCATGTCATCGAACCTGTCCAGAACAGAACCAACAAAGATATTTGTAGAGCTGGTAAGAATCAGATTCTGCTTTTTGTTGTAGCGCACTATCATAAAGAAGCAAATGCTTTCCAGTAGCAGGAAAAGCAGGAAACCTCCATATCGTAACAGTAATTGAAGGAGATTACGCATGAGTTAAGCAGAATTATCTGTTTTTGTTCTAAACGCTCTTTCGATCTATCAGGAAAGAGAAACGATCTGTATTTTTTAATGCAATGCCTGTACCGCGAACCACTGCGCGCAATGGGTCTTCAGCGATATGTACCGGCAATTTTGTTTTCTGAGCAATTCTCTTGTCCAGGCCACGTAGAAGTGCCCCGCCCCCCGTCAGGTAAAGACCAGTCCGATAAATGTCAGAAGCTAGCTCAGGTGGAGTTGCCTCCAATGCCTTGAGAACAGCATCTTCGATTTTTGAAATAGATTTATCAAGAGAATGAGCGATTTCTGCGTAAGATATCTTGATCTGTTTGGGGATACCCGTCATCAGGTCACGACCATTTACTGCAAAATCTTCTGGCTCGTCTTCCAATTCGTGCAAAGCAGAACCGACATGAATTTTGATTTTTTCAGCTGTACGCTCACCAATCAGGATATTGTGTTGGCGTTTCATATAGCTCATAATATCATTGGTAAATTCATCACCTGCAATACGAATAGACTGATCACAAACGATACCTGAAAGTGCGATAACCGCAATTTCGGTTGTACCACCTCCGATATCAATGATCATATTACCAATAGGTTCTTCTACATCAAGGCCGATACCCAGTGCAGCAGCCATTGGTTCATGAATCAGATAAGTTTCTTTGGAATCAACATGATCAGCAGAATCGAAAACTGCTCTTTTTTCTACCTCTGTGATACCTGAAGGAATACAAATAACCATTTTGAGGTGAGAAAAAAGTCGGCGGCGGCTACCGATCATGTCTATCATGCCTTTGATCATACTTTCAGCAGCCTGAAAGTCAGCGATTACACCATCTTTAAGCGGGCGAATCGTTTTTATATTTTCGTGGGTTTTTTCATGCATTTGCATGGCTTTCTTACCCACGGCAATGGTCTCTCCTGTTCTGCGGTTGATTGCCACAATAGAGGGCTCATCAACTACAACCTTTCCATCTTGGATAATAAGCGTATTCGCTGTACCAAGATCGATCGCATATTCTTGTAGAAAAAAACTAAATAGTTTCATTAAAATTTGTCCTTACAATGTCCTCAATAAAGAATGGAGTAGGATTATCAACACGAGGTTGCTTCATCTGGTGCTCCTTATTCATATGGATTCGGTGCAAACGATTGAACAAATAATGATTTGGAAGGAGCTACCTCCTGGTCATTTTGTCCGTGTGATTTCTCTGTTTGTGAGGAATTAAGCCCACATTAAAATATCAAACACCAAGAACGAAGCGGAAAACAATTTTTTTTTACCTTTTAAAAGTAAGCTCCATTTCCGCAGTTCTTACTTATATAAAACAAAGTTTGAAATTAAAAATTTTTTTTCACAACAACAGCATGACCGGAGGTTTAATCCAACAATTCTTATTGTTAGTGCCATTGCTATGTAATACTTTAATTTTCTTTGCTTTCCAGCGACAAATGAAAGCAAAATTCCCGTAAAAAGGAAGAAAGTACGCTTTCTAGTCTGCTATTTTTACAAAAAATATCAGCTTCCTACGATCACCTCCCACATATCTTCTTTTCTCAGGTATTTTTGTGCTAAGTCTCTCAGCTCGTCGGCAGTGATAGACTGTACCACTTCTACCAATTCCTCAAAGAAAGTAATTGGCAATTCCTCTGTGATAATCGTTTTGATCACTTCACTTACGTTAAATGGGCCATCCAGCATAGTCAGGAAGTTGCCAAGTAGATAGTTTTTTACCATATCCAGCTCATCCTCTCCTATGCGTTCTTGGCAAAGCTTATCCAATTCATTGTATATTTCTTGTATCGTCTTGTCGGTAAACTCAGTGCTTACTTCTGTGCCCATATAAAAGCAGCCATCAAAAACCATTGGATCGAGACTGGAGTAGATATTGTAGGTGTAGCCCTTATCTTCTCGGATATTGGCCATAAGTCGAGAACCAAAATAACCACCAAGAACAGTATTCAGAAAATACATCCCCTTATAATCGGGGTGGTTTCTGTTAAATAAATGTCTTCCTACGCGAATGGCAGTTTGTATCGTTCCTGGGTTGTGAATTTTTACTTTGCCGGGTATTTTTTCAGGTGCATGTACAGGCACATAAGGAATATCTCCACTTTGAAGTACATTGCCCAAGTACTGATTCAGTAATTTGATTTCCTGATCGTCTACTCTTCCACTTAGGAAAATGATACAGTTATTACTTCGATAAAAGGTATTGAAGTGATCCAGAATTTGCATTCGGGTGACCGCACTGTAGGTTTCCGGATAACTATTGTAACCATACGGGTGGTCGTTGCCAAAAATGAATTCTGTTATTTTGCGATAAGCTATAACGTCATTCTTGGTGAGGTCCATTTTCAGACTTTGTTGATTGCGTCTGATGAAACTCGATAATTCATGAGAAGGAAACAATGGATTTTGGAGTAAATCGGCAACAATCGGCAAAACCTTACCAAAGTGTTTGCGTAAGCTATGAACTGTTATATTAGAGGTGTCGAGATTAAACGGAGTACCTAGGCTGCACCCCCAGAAGTCAAGCTCTTCGGCGATTTGATCAGCAGAAAAATTCTTAGAACCCTCTTTGAGTAGAGAAGCAGTAGACCGGGCTGCGAGGCGCTCTTTTTCGTAGGGCCTTCCGGCAAAAAACACCATTTCCATGCGCACTACGTCCTGAGTACCTAAATTGTTGGCGTAGACAGGAATGCCGTTTTCTAGGTAGAATACCTCCGGTTTGGGGAGTTCGAGCGAAGAAATACGTTTGATAGCTGGCGCTTGCGTTCTATTTGGCATCTATAATTCCTTTTCCGATTAAGCTTTATACTTTGCAAAATGCATCTGACAAAGTAATTTGCAAAGCTACACTTTATCCATGACTCTTACCACAGACTTTTTAAGCTGTTTGCGACAAGCAAGTTATCCACAAAGTGTTAGTTTTTATGTTAAAAAAAGTAAGCAATAAAAGTTATTTTTGTGTTTTAATGCTTTAGTAAAAAGTGTTTTTTTGCATCAAAGGATCGTTTGCAAGAGAATGATCAGAAAACAAATGGCCTGTTTATTAGTTTCGCTGTAGCGAAATATATCATAACAGGAGATATATCCAAAAGACATTAGTTGTACGCTTAGGTTAAGCGATACTCCAACAAAGAATACAAGGCTGCCACAGGCAGGCCATAAAAATGTGTAAATATGAAATTTAGTGTTTCTTCTTCAGAATTATTAAAAAGACTACAGATGGTTGGCGGTGCTATCGGCACTAACCCGGTTTTGCCAATTCTGGAAGACTTTCTTTTTACCATTTCAAATAATCAGCTGACGATCGCAGCTACAGATTTGGAGACATCCATCACTACGCAGTTGGAAGTGTCGTCTGATAAAGACGGCGTCGTTGCTGTGCCTGCCAAAATTTTATTGGAAACACTCAAAGCATTGCCTCAGCAGCCGATTACGTTTACTATTGATGAAGAAAATTTTGGTATCGAAATTACTTCGGGCTATGGTAAATACCGTTTGGCTGGTGAAAACGGTCAGGACTTTCCGCGCATTCCGGATGCAGAAGATGTAGACGCCATCAGTCTTTCTTCACCTAGTTTGGGACAGGGCATCAGCAAAACAATTTTTGCAACCAGCAATGACGAGCTTCGCCCAGCCATGACAGGGGTTTACTTTCAGGTCGATTTTAATAAATTGATCATGGTGGCGACCGATGCTCATAAACTAGTAAAGCATACCTTTACAAATATAGAAAGCGAAGTATCTACTTCTTTTATCGTTCCCAAAAAAGCATTGAATTTGTTAAAGAATGCTTTGCCAAATGGCGATAGCGTTAAGTTATCTTTCGATAAAGCCAATGCTTTTTTCCAGTTTGGAGAAACGAATTTGGTCTGTCGCCTAATTGATGCCCGTTATCCCGACTACAATGCGGTGATACCTGTGGATAATCCGAATACTTTGACGCTTTCGCGAACAGATTTTCAGAATTCGCTTAAGCGTATTGCTATTTATGCAAATAAAACAACTAACCAGGTTATCCTGAATATCAATGATGGCAGCTTGACCATTTCTGCACAAGACTTGGATTTTTCTAATGAAGCTACCGAGCAATTGGCGTGTACCTATGAAGGCGACCCGTTGACTATCGGTTTTAACGCTAAGTTCCTGATTGAAATGTTGGGTGTATTGGAATCAGATGAAGTGAAAATGGAGCTTTCAACTTCTACTCGTGCTGGTATTTTATTGCCTGTAGAGGAAGTGGACGGAGAAGAGATTTTGATGCTGGTTATGCCGGTAATGCTAAGTAATTAATACATGCGCTATTTCGTTTTTTCATTATTGTTATGTGGTATAATACTCCCTTCTTGTCAGGAAGATAGTCAGGCTGGTGCTGACCCGGAAGAGGTGATCCGATTATATCAGGGGTATATCGACAAAAACGAATTTGCGGAAGCAAAAAGACTGAGTACGGTTAAAGAGCAAATGCGGCTGGTAGAGATTGAAAAAATTATCAAAGAAGAGAGTGCTCGAGACCCAGAAGCAGCGGCTATTTTGCATACGGCATTTCATACCATCAACTGTGAAGTAAAAGAAGAAGCCGCAATTTGTATTTGTGATTTGGAAGACGAATACGAACGCTATAAACAAGAATTTCGATTGGTGCGAATTAATAATTCCTGGAAAGTAGATGCACCGGAAGAAGAAATTATCATCGACGATGAAATTATTCAGGATGCAATCGACAGCCTGAATAGTGCTACCTATTAAACTGGATATGGGGAATAAGAAAATGGGACTGTTTTTTGGATCATTTAATCCGGTACATATCGGACACATGATTATCGCCAATTATATGGCAACACAAACTGATCTCGATCAGGTTTGGATGGTCGTCTCCCCTCATAATCCGTTAAAACCCAAAAAAACATTGGCGAAAGACTATGATCGCCTTCATTTGGTGCGATTGGCGATAGGGGATAACTTACTCCTCAAAGCGTCAGATATAGAGTTTAGCCTTCCTAAGCCTTCTTACACAATTGATACACTGACTTATTTGAAGGAAAAGCATACCGAATATGAGTTTGTGCTGATTATGGGCGGTGACAATCTCGGTAGTTTGCACAAATGGAAAAATTATGAATTGCTGCTGTCGCAACACCAAATATACGTATACCAGCGACCATCCTATGAATTGGGAGAACTGGCAGCACACCCGCATGTGCAGTTGTTTGAGGCACCGCTTATGCAAATATCAGCCAGTTATATTCGTTCTTGTTTGAAAAATGGTCATTCTATTCAATATTTAGTACCTGAGCCTGTTTATGCTTACCTTTCTACTCATAATTTGTACCGCTAAGTTGCATTGCTGACATTACAAAAACCGGCTTGCCTTAAAACAATTCGCACAAACAATAATACCTTTAGGACTGGGTTATAATTTGAAATGACCAAAAAAAAGTATCATGAAAAGAGTCGTTTTCTCTTTTGTTCTATTGTTTTTTTCTCTTTCTATGTTTGGCCAAAATCCTTTGCCACTTGGGCAATGGCGTTCACATTTGCCTTACGTAACGGGTGATTATGTGGCCCAAAGTGCTGATCAGATTATTTTCTCTACAACCTATTCTCTGGTGTTTTTCGATAAAGAAGAGATGTCGACGGCGTTTTTCACGAAAGTGGACGGCTTGAGCGGTGTTAATATTCGGTTTATTGAGTACAATCCTTTGAGTGATATTTTGATGGTCTTTTATGAAGATAGTGTAATTGACCTGATCGATATGAAAGATGGGCAGATGACGGTTCGGCCGCTTCAGCAGATTAAAAACTTCAACAATTTTACAGGGGAAAAGCTCCTGAATAATGTATTTATTGAAAACGATTCCTTGATTTATCTGGCTGCAAATTACGGTATCTCCAAGATTAATACCGAAGCCAGAGAGTTTACCTTTACTACCTTTACTGGAATTAATGTAAGGGATGTGGCAGTTTGGGAAGGCCAGATTTATGCGGCTACTGCCGAGGGTATTTATCGGGCAGATGCCGATAACGCTTTCCTGGAAGATTTCGGAAATTGGAAATTACTGGGACCGGAAGATGGTTACCCGGTTGATTACAGCAGCAATGCCGTGGAAGTTTATGAAGACAATTTATACCTGGATATTAATGGTGCTTTGTATCGGTATGAAAATGGGCAGCCAGAAGTTTTTTATGCGAATGATGATAGTGTAATAAAATTTATTCGTCCGAGTCCAAACCATCTTTTGGTTGGCTATCCGGAGTGTATGTCGGGAGGTTGCTTTCAGGGCGAAATTCTTTATATCGATCCACAGGGGACGGTGGGTGCTGTTCCTTCTGCGTGTTATTTTGATTATAATACAGCTATTGAAGATGAACAAGGCCGAGTGTGGATTGCCGATATTGGGCGTTCATTCCGCATGGTTCCAAGTGTCAGTTCTTTTGATTGCAATCGGATCGATCTAAACTCTCCTTGGTCTGCCGAAAACCGCGAAATGACCATTGCAAATAACCAACTTTGGTTGGCTTCTGGTGGTATTAACCAAACCCGAAGTCCCCGGTTTTTGTCACATGGTTTTGCTTCTTTGATTGATGGGCAATGGACGGTCTATAACAGAAATACCCGTGACGAGCTAAAGGGCGTAGACCCTGATTCTCAAGGAGATGACCTACTTGATTTTATCACGATCAAGGTTCATCCTGAAAACGGAAAAATATATGCTGGTTCTTTTCTGGAGGGGCTGATCGAACTAGACGGAGAAACCATAAACTTGTACAACGAAACGAATTCGACTATCGCGAATGCTGATGGTGATTCACCAAGTAGCCGTGTTAGTGGGCTGGCATTTGATGACGATGCCAACTTGTGGATTTCTAATCATCTGGCTGATAACTTTCGCCCGATTTCTGTATTAAAGGAGGGCGGCGAATTTCAGAATTTTGCATTGCCCGGTTGCGGTAATGAAAATGAAATATTTGAAATTGATGTTGATCAGAATGGGTATAAATGGGCAATAGTCGGAACGAGTTCGGCAGGCGTCATGGTGTTTGACAGTGGTTCAGACCTCGATGACGCTTCTGATGATCGTTGCAGGCTTTTTTCAATGTCAAACAGCAATTTACCGACCAATAATACTAATTGCCTTGTTGCCGATTTGGATGGCGATGTGTGGGTGGGTACTACGGAAGGCGTTGTCATTTTTGAATGTGGCGGCAGTGTTTTTGATAATGCCTGCCAAGGGTCTCGACGGATTGTGGAGCAAGACGGTTTTAATGCCTTCTTATTGGAAACAGAAGATGTTCAAACTATTGCAGTTGATGGCGCTAACAGAAAATGGATAGGCACCAAAAATGGCGTATTTGTGCTTTCTCCGACAGGGGAAGAAGAAATTGC
>JALEHC010000280.1 GCA_022763215.1 Saprospiraceae bacterium | reverse complement strand
TCAATATCTCGGATTCTTCCATCGCGAATATCATCGAGTTTGATTCGGATATGTTCTGACAATTGAGAAGATAGTTGCATACGGCCACCCATCCAGGCCGGCACTTTACTTGTTTTCTTTTTGCTGTTGCGGACTTGAACGGTCATGTCTTTAATGCGAACCAATTCGAGATTACGGCCGGCGAAGGTAAATACGTCGCCCGGAGCAAGCTGAGCGACAAACCATTCTTCAATGGTGCCGAGTCGTTTGCCTTTCAGAAATTTGACGGTTAGGTTGCCATCACTAACGATGGTGCCCATGCTCAATCGGTGGCGCATGGCAGTGCGACGGCTGGTGACTTTATAAATCCCATCTTCGACTATGACCTTTTTGTATTCGTCGTAAGCTTGAAGCGAATTTCCCCCTGAGGTGATAAAATCGAGGCACCATGCCCATTCTTCTTCTGAGATGCTATTGAAAGAAAAAGTGCCTTTAATTTCTTTCCAGATTTCGGCTGGCCGAAATCCGTCGGATACAGCCAGGGTTACCAGGTATTGGGTAAGTACATCGAAAGAGCGAATATAAGGCATGCGGCTTTCGAGTTTGCGCTCGTTGATGGCCATACGCAGTGCAGCTCCTTCGATCAATTCGAGAGAGTGAGTAGGCACAAAATAAATTTTGGATTTGCGACCGGGCGAATGGCCGCTTCGGCCTGCCCGTTGAATGAAACGAGCTACGCCCTTCGGGCTACCGATTTGGACGATGGTTTCAACCGGGCGAAAATCAACACCCAGATCAAGCGAAGAAGTACAAACAACGGCTTTCAGGATATTTTGATGCAAAGCATCTTCCACCCAGCTGCGGAGTTTGCTATCGATAGAGCCGTGGTGCATAGCGATGGCGCCAGCCAAATCGGGGGCTGTTTCGAGTATATTTTGGTACCAGATTTCACATTGGGCACGAGTGTTGGTGAAAATCAGGGTACTCTTACTGTTGTAAATGATGGGCACTACTTTTTCTAATAACTTGATTCCCAAGTGGCCTGCCCACGGGAAAGTTTCGATTTGGTCGGGCAGGATGGTTTCGACTTCGATTTCTTTCTTGACGCCTGCTTTTATAAGTTCGTATGGTTGATGAATGCTTTCGCCCAAAAGCACTTCGATGGCTTCATCCATATTGCCGATAGTGGCAGAGATGCCCCAAATTTTCAATGGTGGCAGCAAATGTTTGAGTCGAGAGAGTGCTAGTTCGATTTGTACGCCACGCTTGGAGCCAATGAGTTCGTGCCATTCATCAACGACAATCGTTTTGAGATTTTTGAAGTATTTGGCGTAAGCCTTGGAAGCCAAGAGTAAGTGCAGACTTTCGGGAGTAGTGATGAGTATTTCGGGTGCTTTACGTTTTTGTTTAGCCCGTTCGCTGGTGGATGTATCGCCGGTACGGATACCGATTTTCCATTGAAGACCAAGTTCGTCTGCGGCTCTTTGAGCTGCGGCCTGAATATCTTTAGTAAGTGCGCGAATAGGTGTAATCCAAATGGCCTGAAGGCCATTGTTTTCTTTGGAGGCGTCTTTTTGATCACGTATAAATTCGAGTAAAATGGGGATAATAAGGGAATACGTTTTGCCACTTCCGGTGGGGGCATTAACGATCCCATTCATGCCAAGCAGGTGCGCTTCCCATGCTTTTTGCTGAAAAGGGAAAGGCGTCCAGCCTTGTTGCTCAAACCAGGAACGGCCGAGTTGCATCATATCGCGGTTCCGCTCTTTTACCAATTTGCTCGTTTTTTATGTATTAACGAAAGTTAAACAGTCGGCAGTTGGGAATGTTGAGGTGATCTGATTTGGAATGGGTATAATGAAGTTTTATTATATTGTTATAAAAACTATCGTATGAATTTGAAAACTATACTATTGTTAAGTTTGGTTTCCCTACTATCGACGAGCTGCAATAAAGAGAAAATTAAGTTACGTACTGATGTCCCTGTTATTTGTGGTGAAGTAGCGTGTGAAACGTCGAAGCCGTTTTTTGCTAAAGCTTTGTTCAATAGAGAATGTAATATATTTGGCGGTGCGTACTTTCATAAAGAATCGACAGAATTATCTATGAGCTTCGGTAATGGATTTGTACCGCATATCAGTGAAGGATTGTCGATTCGCATTTATGATAACACGGATTTGAAAGATACGATTTGGTTGGGATTTAATTCACCTTATGAACGGATTCCGGGTATTGCTTGGGCAACTTATCACTACATTAATCTCGATGCATATTACGGTGATTTTAGCTTTGACCGTGAAGATTCACTCACCTATGAGGATTACCTGCTTATTGATTACTTCAATGAAGATACGACCATTATTGAAGGGCGATTTCAGGTACGCTTTCCTCGAAGGAATGTTGCTAATCTTGCCCATGTACCGGATACCATGCGTTGGGACTGCGGAGAATTTCGGATAGAGGAATTGTAGTTTATTGGCGGGTAAAATAGTTCCAAAAAAAAGGGACTCAGTCCGAAGACTGAGTCCTAAAATTCCCCTTACATTACTTTAGAACCTAAATCTTTATAATCGACTGCCAGGAAGACATTCTCAGGGATTCCCTGAGAATGTTAGGCATTGGATTGATCACAACGTGTAAATTATTTTAATTCGAGAGTTTGTTTGGTAATTACTCTCTTTAAGGCAGATCACTTTGACACAAAGGCAAAGCCTTTGAAAAACTGAAGTTATAGACACAGCGAGCTACAATGTTTGGCAGACAACAGCCCAGCTGTGAAAGACCCAAAGGTCTGTAGTTTTTATAGTGTTTATAGTGATTGCCCAAGCGTTGGTTAAAGAGTACGCAAGCTTTATTTGGTGAGCCTGCGTACTTCAATTCCTTCACTTGTTGTAATTTTCAAAAAATAAAGTCCAGAAGCGTATTTACTCCAATCTAGCTGAATAAGAGCGCCAGATTGGTAATTTATTTGCTCTTCATAGAGGCGTTGCCCATTGGCATTAAGCACCTCGATATTTTGTATATCAATATTTGGATTGTCCAATTGTATATTGAGCTGATTACCTACCGGGTTTGGATAAGCTTTCAGGTCACTCTTCCAAGCTACATCTTGTGTTGATGTTGGTTGTTGTGTTGGGTTGATGATTATTGGGTCCATACCGTCACTTAGATATTCCTGAACATGAACTCCAACTAAGACATCACTTCCTGTATTAACGGTAACTTCACTATTGAGACCAAGGACAATTTCTTCCATTACGATAGAAATTTGACCAACTCCACCAACTCCACTCGCTAAATCATTTTTCAAGATAAGAGCTATGTGTGTTTGTGCTCTACTGTTTTGAAATGCTTCCGTCTCAATGAAGTAGGACAAAATATTCTGGGATTCTCCCAACCAACTATTATTAAAAGGAAGAAATTCTATTCCCTCAATATCAGCTTTGTCGTACTCCAGAGTGAAAATGAACCCCATGAATTCTTCAATGGGATCATCTGCCTCAACCAACAGTTCCAAGTTGATCCTATCTTCTCCTGGTACTATATTGAAATCACCGTCAAAGGCTAATCTAGGATTACCAGGTAGATAATTAGGATTAGGAAGGAATGGAAATCCATTTATATCTTCAAAAAAGTTGCCAACTATTCCTTCGTAGAAGTCTGCTTCATTGACAATACCGTCGCCATTGCAATCGGCATAAGCAAAATTTAGGCCATTGTAAAAAGATTCTCCCCATAAAGAGTCAACGGGGAGTGTTTGTTCATTATAAAAATCTGAGCTTGTATTTTCTCTTGCTGGGCCTTGGCTTCCAAAAGCTTCAGCCAAAAACAGTGCATCGTAATTATTTACAATCCCGTCGTTGTTGACATCTCCGGGACGGATGGTAATGGATTCTTGTGCAAAGGCACAAATATTAAATACCAATACCAGGACCAGCGTAAATTTTGTTTTTTTATTGAGCACTATCTCATCATTTTTAGGATCTGCTACAAATATATTCCCCGAGTTAAGCTTTGACAAATACATTTTTTAAAGTTTTTCAGTTGGTGTTAATAATAAATGGTGTTAGTACAAAAGGATTGGGGAGTGTATGTGATTTTGTAAACAACTGATTTATAGTTGTTTTCGTGATTTTTAAATTATGTATTTTCATATATGTTTGTCATCATTTTTCAGTAAGTTTGTGTGGGTTTTAAAAATAATCAGCCATGAAAAACAGTAAACTGATTGAATTATTGAAGGCATTGAGCAAAGAAGAACTACTGGAGTTCCAGGAATTCGTTGCATCGCCTTATTTTAATAAAAATGATGATCTAGTGAAGCTTGTGAATTATCTCTCTGAGGCTGGGCCTGATTATCCTATAGATAAAGTTAAAAAAGAATATGTATTCGGCGAATTATTCCCGAATATTCCTTTTGATAAAAAACGTATGAGCTATTTGATGAATTATCTTTTGAAGCTCGGTGAACGTTTTCTAGCTATACGGCAATTTGAGAAAAAAGATTCATTATTGCAAACCTATACATTGGAAGCATTTGCAAATCGAAAGCTTGACAAACATTTCAATTTTCTAAATAAAAGGCTTGATCATCAGGTAAATACAAAGGACAAAAGATCAGAAGACTATTTTCTAGTGCAGTTTCGACTTTCTGAAATTAATACAGAATACATCCACAAAAAAGTTATTCGAAAGGAAGACAATTCCCTTGGTAAGCTTTCAGAAGATTTGGATAACTATTACTTTTTCTTCAAGTTGAAGTTTGGGTGTGAAATGCTCAACCGCCAATCCATTGTCAAGGGAGAATATGATCTGGAGTTATCCAATCAGGTACAAGCTTATTTGATAAAGAATCAACCTACCCACCCGCTGATTCGATTTTATCTTGAGATTTATATGCTGTATTCTTCAGAAAAAGATTCGCATTTCCATAATATTTCAGAATTGCTTGGTATACATGATCAAGAAATTGAACGGGAAGAGCTTCGAAATATTTATTTATATGTCTTTAATTATTGTGTTCGACGCCTAAGAGTAAACCCCATATTTATTAGTCGTGCGCTACAAATTTCAAAAGATGGAATAGATCGTGGTGTATTATTGGAAGAGGATGGCTACCTCCGACCGTGGACTTACTCTAATGTTGTAAAATTGGCAATTATGAGCGATGATACGAGCTGGCTGGAAGACTTTATCCATGATAAAAAAGATTTAATCAATCCTCAGTTCAGAAAAGATGCCTTCCATTATAATTTAGCTGAATTGTATTATCACAAAAAGGAGTATAACAAAGTACTGGAACAGATCAGTCAGGTACAATTTTCAGATATGCAGTACAAGATGGGATCAAGAATTATTCAGATAAAAACGTTTTACGAGCTAGATGAATCAGAAACCCTAGATTCTTTGATCGCTTCTTTTATTCAATTACTGCGAAGAAGTACCCAGGTTTCTACACGAGTAAAAAAATCATATCTCAATTTCTGTACTATTTTATCGAAAATACTCCGATACGACGATCGAAAACGGGAAGCAATCAAGCAAGAAATCAATAAAACTGCCTTGATTACCGAAAAAAACTGGCTCCTAAAAGTCTTAGCCGAAAATAAAATTATTTAACTAAACAATTGATAAACCACCAAGCTACTCAGATAAGCCAGAGCCGTCATAAAGGTAAATTGTATAATCGGCCAACGCCAACTTTTGGTTTCTCGTTTAACAACAGCCAGCGTACTCATACACTGCATCGCAAATACATAAAACATCAGCAACGATAGGGCGGTCGCCAAGTCATATACCTTAGCGCCGGTTTCCGGATCAACTTCCTTGGCCATTTGCTGACGAACACTGTCTTCATCATCTGCACTTCCAATACTGTATATCGTTGCCATGGTACCTACAAATACCTCCCTTGCGGCAAAGGATGTAATCAGGGCAATACCAATGCGCCAATCAAAGCCCAGTGGTTTGATGCCTGGCTCAATCGCTTTACCTAGCTGCCCGGCAAAAGAAGCTTCTATTTTCTTGGCAGCCATTACATTTTCTGCTTCTTGTTCACTCAGGTTTTGAATTTGGCTAATTTCTATAGCTTCTTCCTCCGCGGCTTTCATCTTCGATGGCATACCATAACTGGCCAAAAACCACAAAATGACAGATATTATCATAATGATTTTACCCGCCTCAAGTATAAATGTCTTTACTTTTTCCCAAACGGTCAGCAATACATTGCGCATCACCGGTGTGCGGTACTCTGGCAATTCAAGCATCAGGAAACTGCGCTCCTCGGTCTTTAAAATCAGCTTAAAAACTAGTGCTACCACTAAGGCTGCTACTATACCCAATAAATACAAACCCATAAAAGCGAGTCCTTGCATATTAAATACTCCCCAAACCAGCGTAGAGGGTACAACAAACCCAATCAATACGGTATATACCGGAATACGAGCAGAGCAACTAATCAAAGGTGCGACCATGATCGTAATCAGGCGTTCCTTCCAGTTGCCAATTGTACGAGTACTCATGATGGCCGGAATGGCACAGGCTCCAGCAGATACCAGCGCTACGATACTTCGGCCATTGAGGCCAAAAAACTGCATCACCCGGTCAAATATGAATGCTGCTCTGGCCATATAGCCAACTTCTTCAAGCAGAGAAATCAAAAAGAAAAGAATGGCAATTTGTGGTATGAAAATCACGACTCCTCCAATACCTGCTAAAATACCATCTGTTAGCAAATCCGTATACCAGGCTTCGGGTAGGCCAGTGCGCACTGTTTCAATCAAACTGCCAAATATCCAGTCAATCATATCCATTGGATAAGTTGCCCATGCAAAAATGGCTTGAAACACCAAAAACATCAATCCCAAGAAAATAAGCGGACCAACCAGCCAGTGGGTGAGGATTTGATCGGTTATTTCTGTAAAGCGATCACGATCTCTGGCCTGAAATTTCTGACTTTTCTGAATAATGGGGATAAAGCGATCAAAACGTCGCATGGTTTCATCAACCTGTGAACGCAAAAACTCAAAATTAGCCGCTTCGGTCAAATTTTGAATTTTTTCTTTTTGCGCTGCTTCTACATGTGGCATCCAATCTTTGTGGTGGGCGGTCAATAATGCTTGGTAAGTATTTAGTTTGGGGTAGATGGCCTGAACTTGTTCGGCCAGCTTTTTTTCGCTTTCGCGAAATGTATAAAAACCTTGGCTAGTTGTTGGTGTGCGTAGTAGTTGTTCGAGCTCTGCCTTGAGGTCATTCAGCCCCAGTCCAGTTCGGCCACTGACTTTTACGACAGGCGTTTGAAGTAGTTCTTTCAATTGCTCTGCTTCCAACTCTATGCCTTCACGCTCTGCAATATCTGACATATTCAAAGCCAATATCATTGGCAATTTCAGATCCATGAGTTGTGTGAACAGCAATAAGTGTCTTTCGAGCTTGGTAATATCAGCTACATATACGATGGCATCCGGGTAGTTTTCATCATCCGGATTACTCATTGTTTGCACAACAATGCGTTCATCCAGAGAATTTGGATAAAAACTGTAAGTACCTGGAAAGTCAATCAGATCAACTTCCAGAGCCGGATGTATAAGGAGTGCTCCAACTTTTTTATCAACGGTAACACCAGGAAAATTTCCTGTTTTTTGTCGGAGTCCGGTGAGTTGATTAAATACAGAAGATTTTCCGGTATTAGGATTTCCAAGAAGCGCAACCCTAAAACGCTTAGTCCCTGTGTTTACGTTCATCTCAATATAATGCAGGCAGCTTCTTCACGACGCAGTGCAACCAATGCGTTATCAACGCGGGCATAAATACTACCGCCAAATGGCGATCGGCGTACCAATTCTACTCGGCTCCCAGGCAAAATACCCATAGATAGTAGCTTACCACCAATAAACTGGTCTGTAAATCTGGCTACAAAGCCTGCCATACCCGGTTTCAAACTTGTTAATGGCTGCCCACTTTTTGTTGATGCTACCATGTCGCTTATCTTTATTTAATCTAAATAGTATACTAAGTTAATGTAATTTAGAGCAAATAGATTTGAGCATAAATGACAATTATCACTGTCTAACAAAAATTACCTAACGAGCTACCTAATAATATACCTAAAACTAGGTATTAAGAAGGCGGTTGAACATCATTTCAACCGCCTTCAATGGCTTATTCTGTGGTTAATTGAGCTTTTTGCACTTAGAAAGTGCTTTACCTTTTATCAGAATATTCAGTTTTTCTACTTTTCGAATATTGCCACAATTATAGCATTCTACTATCGGTGACGGTTCCTGTATCATCAGATACAAACTGTCAGGTACGGGCACTTGTTCTAATTTGGCGTAAGCCGTATAAGTCATGTTAAGAAAGGCGGTATTAGGCCCAACTCCCCGCTGATCCAACAAAAAGCCATCTTCCAATGCTACCGGCAAAGCCGGTTCGTCCCCTTTTAGGACATCTTTCGGAGCTGGATATGCGACTATGCTGGACCTGTCTTCCGAAAGGGTAACGGGCACTTTGTCGCGGTAATCGCCTTTTGTCTTGTATATAATCGTTGGCTTGGCGCCAAATTCAATCTGTATGTCTGCTGCTTTTTTCTTGGCCGTGTTGCAGGCACCCATTAGCAGTAGCGAAAAAGAACCGAAGTACAGATATTTTAGGTACGATGGCATAGCTTAACGATTTAGGATGATCCGTTCGCGATAACTTTGCCCATCTACGGTTACTAGTAGTATATAGGTTCCATTTGCATAAGCAGACAGATCAATATTTTGCGTAAGCGTAGCCTGAATACCTAAATTTCTGGTCTCTAACACCTGGCCATTGATGTGAATCAACTGGTAAGTTATCTCTGCTGCTTGTTCGCGCTCTACTTTCAGTTGCGTAAATTGTGTAGTCGGATTTGGAAAAACCTCAATCAGTTCGCTGGTTTGAAGGTCTTTTACTGCCGTGCCAAGCGCGCGCTGTACATCTACATCCAATTGGTACGTACCCAAAGTACCCACGAAATAGGACGAGACCGCAACATAGATAGTTTGCCCACCATTAATAATAAATGGCTCGTTGACAACATCGTCAAAAACTTCTGACCAAGCGCCATCTGAATATACACTATACAATACATCATTAGTATAGCTTTGTCCATTGCCACTATTGTACGAATCGTGCGCACGAGGCGTAATCGTATAGCTGTAGCCTTCCAGCAAATCAATCGCAAAGTAGTCTGCGTCATCTGCGTCGTGCATATTCGCACCATTGGTGCTAATACTGGCATTGTTTCCGCTGAAGCTCAAATCGAAAGGATAAGCGACATTGGCATCGTCATTATTTTCATAAATATCTGGTTGCGCCGAAGGCGCTTTTACGACAACTTGTATCGGGTTGGTGAAATCACCTGTACCTACAATTTGCCAAGAACCTCCCGCTGGGCGATTCCAGGTAGCAATCAAATAAGTACCTGGTTCTACATCAATCCCGTTAGAGCTAAAAGTTAGCCCATCTGTAAAATGGCAATTGCTGCAAAGATCGGCCTGAATAATATCAAGTTCCGCAACATAGTCTCCTTCAAGTGTGTATAAGTCCATTGAAAATTCACCAGAATAATTAAATGAACCAAAGTTGGCATAATCGACGGTGATGTTGAACGGCTCATTTTGTACGATTGGGCTGGGACTAGCCTGAATATCATCATACAACTGAATTTCATTATAAGGCCCTTGAATTTCTATGGTAATGGTATTCTGGAAATTACCAGCTGGTATCAAGGTCCATTCGCCATTAGTTGGACGGAAAAACAAAGCCAATAGATAGGTGCCAGGAGATGTTGGCAAACCATCATTGCTAAAAGTCAGACTATAGAAAAAGCCGTTATCAAGGGTTCCACTTTCTGTATTAACGAACTCGATGAAAGTACCGTCTTCTGTAAAGATTGCGGCAGACAAGTCGCCGGTTACCGGAGCATTTCCGAGGTTGGCAATGTCCACACTTACGTCAAATGGCTGGGCAAAATCAATAGGATAGGGGTTGATGGAAATATTGGAGTAAACAGCCAGATTAGAATAAGCATTCGGATCAGGCTCATTTCCGCCACCACCGCCGCCGTTGCCGTCGGCTGGCTGAATACCAATTACAGCTTGCTGGTAGTAGTTGAAGCCACTATCTCCGGCACCTGTACCTCCGGTACTTGGATTGAGGGCATTGAGTGTAAAATAGCCATCTTGGTAGCCACCCCAACCCCAGTTCATGTGGAAGAAGTTGCTATTGTCATAGCCATCGCATACCCAAGCGTGGCCACCTCCCTGACCAATACCACCATATTCGATTGGGCGGCTATTGTCGAGTTCGGTTTTCATGAGTTGAAGCCATGCTGCATCAGAATAATTTTCGCGATCAACAAACTGAGTGGTAGAAGAATAGCTAAAATATTGCTTCAAGGCATCTGACACCGGCGAAAGCGAAGACACCCCGCTTACATCTACTCCATAGCCCATTTCAATACTTACGCCACAATGGAAGCTCAAGCGAGCCACTTGTTCATTGTAATTTGAAATAGCATTAGGCATGGCACCCCAGTTATAGGAAGTCCCTCCAAAGTTAGCAGAAACGGTACCAAAAGTAGGGTGATTGTAAGAGTGGAAACCCGTACCCTGTGCTGGATGCGCATGGTAACGCATAATTTGTGCCATAGCTGTTGCCACGCATCCTACTACTGCTCGTTGGCCGGTATTCGGATCTTGTGGACAAAGCGCATTGTATGGAAATGGCTGATCCCAAGTCGTAGACGTAAGTGGATCGACCTTTTCGCCGTCTTTCGGCAAATCACCAGTCAGGTACATTTCCCACGCTTGTTCAATTTCCGCGGAAGCGGGAATTTCCTGACGGATCGCTTCCTGAATACTGTACTGATAATAACGCATCCATTTGCGGTAAGCTTCGGGCTGATTTTCGGATTCCTGGATAAAAGGAGCTGTCAAGGAATATGCCAAAACGGGTTGTACCCGCTCGTCGGCGGAAACGATGACATAGCCATTTTCCTCTTGTGCTGTAAATACAAAGTAGAGGTTGACTTCATTCTGATTAACGTGTGTGGTAATGGTCTGTGCGTGTGTCAGTGAAGTATTGGATTTGGCGGAAAGCCCATGTAAATCAGCTACTTCATGAAAGCAATTTTCGGCAACTGTAAGTGCGGTATTCAAGTCGATCTGCTGAGCAAATGTTACCTGAATCAGCAATAACAGCATACCCAATAAAGTGGTAAACTTCTTGATCATAAGTTTTGGGGATTTAATGGTTAAATAAAATGATCGATTAAAGGATGTATTTCCAGAATGGCAAATAGAAAAGGGTGGATAGAATCGTGTTTTCATTTTTAATGGTTTTTAGGTAAAGACCAAATGGAGGTCTGATCTTACACGTAAAATTAACAGAAGCGATGAAATTTTTTGTAATTCTCTTCAAAGCTCTGACAATTTTGCGAAAGCTGCTATCAGAAATGTAGTATTTGTTATCAAAAATGTTGCGTGCCGGAATTACGGAGTTTTTCAATCAACAGAATGCTATATTTGTTGAGGAACTTTCTGGATCATAAAACGCTAAAATAACCTAAAATATGCGTATTGAAAACGAAATCAAATTAGGCTTTAAGGACGTTATGTTTCGCCCAAAACGCTCGACTTTGCGTTCTCGTTCTCAGGTTTCCCTGAAACGAACGTTTCGCTTTCGGCATGGTGCTGAAGCTTGGGAGGGCATCCCGGTCATGGCTGCTAATATGGATACAGTGGGGACTTTTGAAATTGCTAGCGTATTGGCTCAGCACCAGATGTTTACGGCAATTCACAAGCATTACAGCCTGGAAGACTGGGCGCGGTTTATGCGTACAGCTGATGCAAATATCGTGGAGCATATTGCCGTTAGTTCTGGCACCAGCCAACAAGATGGCGAAAAGCTGGGCGCCATCCTGGCGCAGCATCCAGCGTTGCGATTTATATGTATTGATGTCGCCAATGGTTATTCAGAATACTTTGTAGATTTCGTGAAGCAGACGCGTGATCGATTTCCCGAAAGGGTGATCATGGCCGGTAATGTGGTGACTGGTGAAATGGTAGAAGAATTGTTGCTTTCCGGTGCAGATGTTGTCAAGGTGGGGATTGGCCCTGGTTCAGTTTGTACGACTCGTATCAAGACGGGCGTGGGCTATCCACAGTTGTCTGCGATTATTGAATGTGCGGACGCTGCGCATGGCTTGGGTGGGCAAATCATTTCAGATGGTGGTTGCAAAACGCCGGGCGACGTAGCCAAAGCATTTGGAGGAGGAGCTGATTTTGTGATGTTGGGCGGAATGTTTGCCGGACATGACGAGAGTGCTGGCGAACTGATAACGGAAGCAGGGCAGCAGTATAAATTATTTTATGGAATGAGTTCTGATACTGCGATGGAAAAGTATTCCGGAGGTGTGGCCAATTATCGTGCCTCGGAGGGCAAAACCGTAAAAATTGCTTATCGCGGGCCAGTTGAAGAAACCGTGCGGGATATTTTGGGGGGCGTACGATCTACTTGTACGTATGTGGGAGCTATCAAGTTGAAGGAGTTGACGAAGCGGACGACATTTATTCGGGTGATGGAGCAAGCCAATGAAATATTTTCCGGATGATGATTTACATACTACTATTTATATTTGGTTGTCTTGCTTTTAGCATAAGTACGGTGGCAGGCGGCGGCGGTGCCTTGTTATTAATACCGATTACTTCTTGGCTAATTGGGGCACCGAGTACCGCACCAGTGGTCAATCTGGGGAGTTTGTTGGGGAGACCTACCCGTTTGATTTTATTTTGGCAGTCAATACAGTGGTATTTGGTGATGAGGTATGTTCCGATGGGATTGTTGGGTGCTTTTGTTGGCGGGTATATTTATGTACAATTAGATGCACGTTGGTTACAATTAGTAATTGGCGTGTTTTTGATGAGCACCGTAATTCAGTATCGATTTGGGAAGAAAGAAAGATCATTTCCGGTATCGCTTTGGTATTTTGGACCATTGGGTTTTGGTGTAGCCTTATTAGGCACGTTAACCGGAGGATTGGGGCCTTTGATGAATCCGTTTTATTTGAATTATGGTTTACAAAAAGAAGACTTGATTGCTACCAAAACAGCCAATTCTTTCTTTGTCGGAATTGCCCAAATGGGGACTTATTCCTTTTTGAGTATCATGACACCTGCTTTATGGGGCTATGGTTTGGCACTTGGTTTAGGCGCAAGCCTGGGAAATTATATCGGAAAAGTATGGCTAAACAAAATGACAAATAAAGCTTTTCGCAAATGGGTGATTTGGGCGATGGTAATTAGCGGAACCCTTATGGTTATTAGGGTTTTGGTGGATTTATTGAGGTGAGTAAGAAGAAAACAGCGTTAAACAAAAATGGTAGCTAGTCGACTAAAATGAAAGGGTTTATCGAAAAACCCTTTTCAAATAGTTATAAATCAGCTATATTTGGCTGAATAGTTTACTAATGCACATTCCAACCTTTGCCCAGGCTAATGTCTGGTGCAGAGGTTTTTTTTTGAAAACGTCACAGGAGCAAGGCCCCCGTGACGAGTTAATTTTTAGGAATGTAAGTGTTTTTACTGATTTACAGCAGCGCCCTGTCTTACAGTGGCAGCAGTTTCTTCTTTAGTCTTAGATACTGCAAGAGAATAGATTACAAGACCAAATCCGATCTTATTAATGGCATCACCAATATTGTAGATGATATCCATAGATGTTGATGGGATAATGCCCGCTAACCAACCTGTGTCCATTGCCATATATCCGATAGGATAAATAGCCCAACCCACAAGTACGAAGTAAGCCAAAGCATTGAAGCCTTTCTGTAGTGTTGGGTCGTTTGAATTCTGAGATAGTTTCTTCGCAGAACCTAACCATGCTTCATAAAGAATACCGATGTAACCAATTGTTGAGATGAATCCCCAAAGTGGAGACTGGTCTCTGTATACCGTTTCACCTAGGTAACCAGCAACCAACATCAAAACAGAATAGCCGATCATTCTCCAAAGCAAACCTTGCTTTGCGCCAAAGGCTTTTAGAATCAGGTAAAACTCAACACACATCAATGGAACGGTAAGAATCCAGTCGATGTAGCGGAATTCAGTCGGAGATGCCTGGAATTCTGCCCAGAAATCTCTCATGTAAAAGTAGTGTACTGCTGCAATAAAGGTAATCAAACCAGACACCAGCATAGAGTCTTTCCACTTACCCTGAACTTGGGTAAACTGAAAGAAGAAAAATACGGTGGCAGCCATCATCGCCATAGAGCCGATGAAAAATGTAAATCCTACATAGTCCCCAGACTTTAGCTGGGCTAGGAATAAATGATTGAAGTTTACTAATGCATCCATTTTCTACAAAAAATTTGTTAAGAATATGTTAATACTAATGCTTGTGTGCCTAACGTGCAGGACGGAAAAAAGTTTAAAGTTTTGTGTCAAAAGTGATATGTAGAATATGCTTTTGAATTAAACTCATAAACTTATATATAGTCTTGTTCCTGAATCAAAACAGCAGGCTCTTCCTTGTTCTCCCATTCTTCATATAATTTCTCAATGAGCAGCATGTGTGGTAGTGTAACCACAGAAATAAACATAAACATGGCCCCCAAATCTGCATGGATACCAATATTACCTTGGTACCATACCAACCCACCCAAAGTAGCTAGTGCAATCAGGCTGATTGGTAATGCATGTTGGATGTAGTTTTTCAAATCATAGTCACGTACTCGCTTCTTAAAAAAGGTGATCTGATCCATCACGGAACCCAAACTATGCCAGAAAACAAAGTAAATGGCAAAGCCCAATAGAAGCGGTGTAAGGCTGTAGACTAAGAAAAGAAGTACCAGATTGACCAGCTCATTTTGAAATTGCTGACGGCTGATTAGTTCTTCAGCTCGAAGGTAAAGACAGAGATAAACACTATGAGCAAACAAAAAGAATACCATCGCCCATCGCCATGTTTTTGAGATCGGCGCAGGCTGGAATCCCAGAATTTGGGTGAGTATTCCACTTGCTTCTTCATAGTGTAGTAAGATGGGGGTTAGCAACACAAAGGTACCCCAAACGAGGTACAACCCAATTCTCACAAATTTTGATGTATTATTAAGATAATTCCAATTAGACTGCCCGAAATGATAGATGGATAAGCCTAGAAAGATGCCAAGTGAAAGCAAGGGACTAATCCACCACAGAAAAGCATAAGCACCCATAATGAGGATGTAATTGCGATAAAAATTAAACAAGCTTTCTGTGCCCAGAAAAGGTTTGGAAAGATATTGAAATATGATATAATCCGTAGCTCCATGTGGTATCCCTATCAGTACAATCAGCCCTACAGCTAGCCACAACTGTGCACTTTGGAGCATTTCAGGAAAACACAATCCAAAGAACGCGATCAGCGCAGCAAGAATTTGTACACTTTTGATTAGTAATGGATATCTGGCACTCATGCTTGTTGATTTTGTGATGACAGCACTTTTGTGGAATTAGTGACGTTTCGGTTATTCAGTTTTATTTGGTACAACGCTTTTAAAAATGGCAATTTGGGAAGCTGACTAAAAATGAGTGCTTCCTCCCACAAGTGAGTTTGCTCACTCAAAAAGCGTAATATTGTTTTCATTTTGTTGCGATGGAATAATTGCCCAAAAATGGAAGCAGAAACATGCCCTTCTTCTTCAAGTATATGCAGTAAAAGGCTATCATAAAATTGGTATCTGCTCCTGGACGATTTTGTAGTGATCTGTTCGCTACCTTTTATGAGCTGCTCAACGATCTCTTTGACTTGTTGCTGTATGTTAAGGAAGGCATATCCGGTAGACGGTTTGGCTGCATTCGCTCGAATGCCCAACGGAATAATTCGCTTTTGCGATACTACCGGAAATGGAACATCAGTCATTGGGATAATTCCATATTCTTCTTCCTCAATTTGATAATCTACCTGACCAATTTGCTCGTGTATGTAAGTTTTGAGCGCCTCTTGATAATCGGACTTGTTCAATAAGTTGGATGAGAAGATGGTATATTCAACTAATGCCTTCCTCTCGCTAATAGGCAATACATAGAAAAATCGAGCATTGCCTTTTTGTGGTGTTCGAAAATCCATCAAGGTTGCAGTATCCTCTGCAAAAACGGATTCATCTGTTGTAATGGTCCAGCCCAAAAAATGTTGCAGCTGAAAGTGATAATTATTGTTGGCAGAAGATTGTAATTGACTAAAATTGAAACAGCTATCAAAAATCCGATCTGCAAAAAATCGTTGGCCATTGACATCTATCCAAGCCTTTTCGGCAGATGCATCTATGTTATTGATTCGGCCTTCCAATAAATGCACATTATCTTGCTGCTCCAGCTGCTGATATACAAATTGGTAAAAATCAATTCCCCGAATCATTTCATATCGATATGGGGCAATCGCACTTTGAACCTTTCCTTGATCATCAATAAATGCCAAATTAGACCAAGATTTATAAACGATTTCCGGAAAATTACTTGCTGCTTTGGTCCAATAACACCAAGTGCGGTCATTCGTTTTTTGATGGCTTAAATCTACTATCAGTAGTTTCTTGTCTTTCAAGATACTATTTGACAGCGCATACGCAAGACTCAGACCTGCGCAGCCAGCACCAGCGATAATATAATCGAAGGTCGTTTCCAATTTACTAATGCACTTAGAGGACTATCGGGAATATACCCCTTCGTTGATGTGTTTTCTTATGTGTGATGTTTTTATGT
>JALEHC010000279.1 GCA_022763215.1 Saprospiraceae bacterium | reverse complement strand
GCTGTATAAACAGCCTCCTGAGATGAAGAAAATCTAAGCACTTGAATGGTAGTGTCTACTCCGTTGCAACTGATTAGGGTATCCACCAATTCATAGCGAACTCTAAAGTTGTTGTCTTCGGTCAGGGTATCGATGCTTTGTACGATGGCTTGCGCCAAATTATCCCCTGCACTTCTGAGCACCTCCCTGTCATTTTGCGAAAGCGAAATATTGCCGGTAGAAGTCCGGGAATCTTGCTGATTGTAAATGTTGAAATAAATTTTCCAGTTTTTGGATTGATAATTGGTATTCAGGGCATAAAGGGTACGTAGATAATTTTGGTCTGAGTACTCAAATTCGATTACTATACGGCTATCTTTTGTGATCAATTGATTGTTGGTAAAGGTGAGTTCACCACGATTATAGTCGATAATATAGTCTCGTTCGAGGCCTCTTTCGAGCAATTCGCCATCAATCCATACCTTCTCAGTACCTGCCAGCACAATAATGAAACGCTCGCCTTCAGCACCGCGCAATTTGTAGGGGCCCTGATTACCTTCTTGTTGCTCGATATTGTTTCGGGTAAATTTACCGCGGGCAATGGCTACGCTGGCATTGCTTTGAAGCAGACCTTTGCCGAGCGCTGTGGTCGAGTTCTGAAAAGTAGCTCCTTGTAGTTTTTTAAAATAATTCATGAAATAGCCTTCCGGCTTTCGAAGCTCGTAGTCACCAGCGATCAAACTGTTATTTTTGCGTGTAATTTGGATGAAAATCCGATCAAACTCCTGTATCTGCTGGGTATTGCCTTGTGGTTGGAGAGGAATATTTTCATCCGTAATTGCGGCCAATATTTCGATATCGTCACCAAGATCACCGGACATTTGCAAATTAAAGCGTGAATTGAGCACCAAATCCTGGTTATTACCAAAAGAGATCCCTCTGGTAAAGTTACCATTGTAATTTAGGCCTTTAAAGTCGACGAGTTGAGCCTCTTCCTCAAACGGATTATAAATAAGTTGAAGTAGTCCGTCTTCTTTGGAAATTCCGATGATCGTGGTATCAAGATGCCGAAGTGGTTGCTCAAAATTAAAGGGAAAAACCCGATAGGATAGATTGAGTGAAACTGGAGGCGTTTTTTTCCATTGAATAGCATTGTTTTCGAAAGAATAATAGCTGGTATCCAGTTTTTGGCCGCTTTCAGCATTAATAATTTGTAGACTATAGGGGATGACGGTTAGTGAATCAATAATTGACACGGAGTCAGCTTTGAGCAGGGATTTCTGGCGATTATTCGACAGCGAACCGTCTTGGGCTTTCGCCAAAACGGCAAGGCAGGAGAAGAGGACTAATATGTAGAAGGCCTTTTTGCACATGTATGGCTAAATTCCGATCGAGCTGTTGATCTGCATTTTATGCAAATAACGTGATAAAAAAGAATAGGGTATGGAAAAGGTAAAGTTTTACAGGTGCTTGTCGGGAAGCAGAGGGAGTAGGGTTTTGACATTTTTTTGACATAAAAAAAGGAAAGGCAAGCATTAGCTGCCCTTCCCGATCTAAGAAATCACCCGACTGTTGTGTTGGTTATTGAGTTGTTGATGCTCAAAACCAATCAACTCATTAACCTATTTGCATATAATTAGTGCGAATTTTCGCAAAAAAGTTTCAAAACGTTTCTAAAGATAATGTTAATTTATAAACAATTGTTCTTTTTTTCAACATCCAGCAACGCTTCTGTTGCTCTTTCCCTTAAAACTAAGAACAAAATTAAGTCATTATTGTATAATTCCAAAAGGTCATTTGCCTCATTTTGTGACCCAAAGTCAGTTTTTATTAATTTACTTTCGGAGGCTAATTCTTTTGAACCCTTTCATTATCTGCTTATTAAACGTTTTGGAACTTGTTAAATATTGCTAAGGAATTTATATTAAAACATTAAAAAGACCGAATGGTTCTTTTTTTGCGATAAGCAAGGAGATAAGTTCGACTATTTGTGTGGCACTGCCGACTATACTCGCTTTGCGCTTTTAAAGGCGATGATAAAAGTCATTCAGGCTTGTCGAAAATTTTTATTTCTTAGCAACTGAAATGGGAGGGGGGGAGAAATATTTTTATTTCTGATACAATTTTTACAAAAATTAGGACATAGGTTACAAATTTATTAGTGGACTTTTCACTATTTTTGAAGCCATGAATCATCAATAAGGAATTCTGTATATTCAGAATTTCCAGATTTTGAGAGCACTTACATATCTACCTAGCTATTCGACAGTAATATTTAAAACTTCCCCTTGGTTTTGAAACTGTTGATAGATTTTCAGAGACGACACTGCATGACAAAACATTGAAACGTATAATCAAGGAATTATTTTATTTCCTGATTATGATGGTGACTGAAGTAAGCTTGACTTCGCTCTCGCTCCGTTTCAAAAAGAACTAAAAATTAATGCTAGCATTTGCTAATGACTGATAACAATTTTCCATGAACAAAATGACCTTGCATATGTACAGACGACTTTTACTAATGCTAACTTTATCGCTCGCTGGTTATGTGGGCTATACTCAGACAATCGACGTCATGAATTATCGTACGATCGATGGACAAAACAATAATCTGAGTAATGTTGAATGGGGTGCAGCAGGCACCAATCTACTTCACACTACTGGTATCGGCTTCGCTGATGGTATTTCTGCTCCGGGCGGAACAAATCGACCAAATCCGCGGATTATCAGTAATAACATCTTTGCACAAAATCAAAATATTTTTGACCCTTTCAATTTAAGTGATTTTACTTGGGTTTGGGGACAATTTCTGGATCATGATATCGGGCTTACGCCAGATGGTGTAGAACCTGCTATGATCCCAGTTCCTGCCGGTGATCCAGCCTTTGATCCAATTGGATTGGGAACGGCTATCATCCCAATGATGCGAAATGTTTTTGACCCCTCTACGGGCACCGAAATCGAAAACCCTCGCGCTTTCCCTAACGAAATTACTGCATTTATTGATGGTTCTGGGGTATATGGTTCGGAAGAACATGCTTCTGATTGGCTGCGTACTTTCGAAGGAGGTAAATTAAAAACCTCAGCAGGAAACATGCCGCCTTTCAATACTTTCAGCGGAGAGTTTGATGATGCTATTGATCCGGACGCGCCACATATGGACGATGCCGTGGGGATGTCTGATAAGTTGTTTGTATGCGGAGACGTAAGGGCTAATGAAAATGTACTCTTGCTCGCTTTTCATACTTTATTCCTTCGGGAGCATAACCGTTTATGTGATGAATTAGCTGCCAAAAATCCAGATTGGACGGACGAACAATTGTATCAGCACGCCCGAAAATATGTCGGCGGAATGATTCAGTCCATCACTTTTAACGAATGGTTGCCTTCGCTTGGGGTATTTCTCCCACAATATCAAGGGTACGATGACTCCATTAATCCTCAGTTGCTTAATGTGTTTACGGCAGCAGCTTTCCGTTTAGGACATACACTGCTGAATAGCAATATTAAGGTGATGGATAATGATGGCAACGATATGAATAATGAGCCCTTGCAATTGAGAGACTTATTCTTCAACCCCTTAATCGTGAACGATTATGGTGGAATTGAGCCTTTTATCAAGGGAATGGGTGCTCAACCGCAGCAGATGCTGGATGCCAAGATTGTGAATGATGTTCGTAATTTCTTGTTCGGACCTCCAGAAGCTGGTATCGGTGGGCTTGATCTAGCGTCTATCAACATTAATAGAGGGCGTGAGAGAGGTTTAGCTGATTTGAATACAGTACGTCAGTCATTTGGCCTTGAGCCATACAGCATTGTACAGGAAATCTCAGGCAATGCAGCTGTATTTATTCCGCTTCAAAGCTTGTATCCAAATATTAATAACATTGATGCTTGGGTGGGGATGTTGGCTGAAGATCCGATGCCTGGCGCCATCTTTGGTGAAACGATTCTGACGATTCTCAATCATCAGTTTAAAAATCTAAGAGACGGAGATCGCTTTTTCTACTTAAACGACCCGGTTCTTACAGATGCGGAGAAGGCTTATATCCATAATACTACTATGCATGATATTGTTATGCACAATACAGGTATTACCTTGATGCAAGACGAAGTATTTGGTGCTATGCCTCATGCTGAGATTTGTGATCACATGACGGCTGACTTTACTGCCTTGGTCGCGACCGAAGATGGTAATGCGATCGACAATGTATACGGAGAGTTAACTATTTCAGGTGTTACCAGCAGCTTGAACAGTGGAGATGATGGTGTTTTCGCCTTTGGCGATGTAATGTCTTGTTACACAGAAAGCCTGCGTTTGCAAAAAGATGACCTGCATAAAACCGGTGTTAGTATCATTGATATGATTGCTGTACAAAGACATTTACTTACGGTGGAGCCTTTGGATTCTCCATATAAGTTAATTGCAGCAGATGTGAATAATTCAGGCGATATCAGCATCACTGATTTGGTAGATATGCGCCGCGTAATTTTGAATGTAAGTCCAGCTTTCCCAAATAATAAAGCCTGGAAATTTGTTCCGGCTGATTATGAATTTGAAAACCCAAATGCACCTTGGGAAGAAGTTTATCCGGAAGGTAATTTCCAGTTTGATTTGATTTCTTATGATACGGATAAAACTTATATCGGTATCAAAACTGGAGATGTAAACGGCGATGCCCTGAATTTACAATCGGAGGCAGATGACCGTAACCTTCAGCTATTTGCTATGGAAATGGAAGATCAGACGTTGGAAGCTGGTAAATACTACACCGTACCATTTAGAGCTGCACAAAGCAGTACGTTGGAAGGCTTCCAGTTTGGTGCTGATTTTGATGAAAGCAAGGCTATTATTACGTCTATTGAGGCTGGAACATTATCTCAAATTTCTGCTGAAAATATAAGCTTGCAAGACAACGAGTTGAGAATGGCTTGGAGTGGCCAGGCTGATTTGGTTGAAGGAGAACAGCTATTCAATATGGTTATTGTAGCCAAAGAAAATGTCCAGCTTAGTGAATTGTTTGGCTTAGCGCCAAATGTAATGCCAGCGGTAGCTTATGACGCGGAATTGCAGCCTGCTAATCTTGCAATCACGTTCTCTGGTGCTTCAGCTGCTCATTCCAATATTAGTGCACTAGGTAACCGACCAAACCCATTCCAGACACAGACGGAAGTGGTATTTAATATTCAAAATGATTCGGATGTAACGCTTACTGTGTACGATGTGACTGGAAGTTTGATTTACAGTAGAAATGAAACATTGCAAAGTGGCTCGTACAATTGGGCATTAACGAATCAGGAAATTCCTTCTGAGGGCGTTTACTTCTATACACTAAAAACAAACAATGAATCACTAACAAAGAAAATGATTCGCCAGTAATAGATAGTATTGCGCTGATTTTAGTCTCAGTTGAGAAGAAAGCATCTGTTCCAATATTTGGAGCAGATGCTTTTCTAATTTTAGATCTTCTTTTAAAGCCCGAAATAGAAAAATTTTCGCTTTGGCGAATTTTCGCTATTATTGTAAAAAAGAAAGTCATGTCAAAACCTTACCCACATCTATTAGCACCATTGGACCTTGGATTTACACAGCTCAAAAACCGCGTACTCATGGGGAGTATGCACACTGGCTTAGAAGAAGAAAAGAATGGATTTGAGAAAATGGCGGCTTATTTCGGCGAGCGAGCAAGAGGCCAGGTGGGGTTGATTGTAACTGGAGGGATCGCCCCTAACAGAGCCGGGTGGGTTGCTCCTTTTTCAGCTAAGATGACGACGAAGAAAGAAGCCAAAAACCATGAGTTGATTACTCAGGAGGTACATAAAGAAGGGGGTAAGATTTGCATGCAAATTCTCCATGCTGGTCGATATGGCTATCACCCATTGGCTGTAGCTCCAAGTTCGATCAAGTCACCTATATCTCCTTTTAAGCCTTGGAAGTTAAGTCAAAGCGGAATTGAAAAAACGATTAAGAGTTTCATTCGTTGTGCTACGCTTGCCAGGGAAGCAGGTTATGATGGTGTAGAGATTATGGGCTCAGAAGGCTATTTGATCAATCAGTTTATCGTTTCCAAAACAAATAAAAGGAAGGACGAATGGGGTGGAAGTTACGAGAATCGCATTCGGTTACCCTTAGAAATCGTTAGTCGCGTTCGCAAGGCAGTAGGCGATGATTTTATTATCATCTATCGTTTGTCTATGCTGGACCTTGTGCATGATGGAAGTAGCTGGGAAGAAGTAGAGCTATTGGCAAAAAGAATAGAAGAATCAGGAGCGACTATCATAAATACAGGTATTGGCTGGCACGAATCGCGAGTGCCTACCATTGCTACTATGGTTCCGCGTGGTGGTTTTAGCTGGGTGACTCGTAAGCTAATGGGCAAGGTTGGTATTCCACTCATTACTACCAATCGGATCAATATGCCGGAGGTAGCGGAACAGATTTTGGCTGACAAGCACGCCGACATGGTTTCCATGGCTCGGCCATTTTTGGCTGATCCGGAATTTGTAAAAAAGGCAATGGAAAACAGACGGGATGAAATTAATACTTGCATCGCTTGCAATCAGGCTTGTTTGGATCATGTATTCAAGCAAAAACGAGCGAGCTGTTTGGTTAATCCGCGGGCATGTTATGAAACCGAGCTCAACTTTACCCCTGCACAACAGAAGAAGAAAATTGCAATTGTCGGGGCCGGGCCGGCTGGACTTGCTTGTGCGACTTATGCTGCACAGCGAGGGCATGAAGCACACCTTTATGAAGCATCAAGTGAAATAGGCGGGCAATTCAGAATGGCTATGAGTATTCCCGGAAAGGAAGAATTTGTAGAAACGATTCGATATTTTAAAAAACAAATGGAGCTTCATAAAGTCCACGTACACTTAAACACCGAAGTAAGTAAGGAAATAATTGAGCAGGGGCAGTTTGATGAGGTGGTGATTGCAACCGGTGTAAAACCTCGTATTCCTGATATTCCGGGCATTGACCATCCTAAAGTGCTTAGCTATATGGAGGTGTTGCAGGGGCAAAAAGAAGTTGGGGAGAAAGTGGCGATCATTGGTGCAGGAGGAATTGGTTTTGATGTAGCTTCCTATTTGCTTGAAAAAGCAGAGGCACCTATATCAACCGAAGCATTTATGGAACAATGGGGCGTTGATATGGCACATCAAGCAAAAGGTGGACTAGGTGAAGCGTCATTGGGCTTGCCTTTGCGGCAAATATTCCTCATGCAGCGATCTGACGGGAAACTGGGCCGCAAACTCGGGAAGACCACAGGCTGGATACATCGGGCGAGTTTGCGTAAGCATGGCGTACAAATGATAGGTGGTGTCAAGTACCTGAAAATTGATGATGCAGGTTTACACCTCGATATAAAAGGCAAAGCAGAGGTACTGGATGTAGACCATATCGTTGTATGTGCGGGGCAATTATCTAATACAAAACTAGCTAAACAATTAGCTTCCGGTTCGACAACAATACATATAATAGGAGGAGCAAATGAAGCCCGAGAACTTGATGCCAAAAAGGCTATTAGAGAAGCCGCAGACTTGGCGGCTGGATTTTGAGCCTTCAAAAATGGCGGTTAATTAAAAAAATTAATATATTGTCTTCAATATTTAGATAAGTCTACCCCACATAGTGCTTTCTGAGCCTTACCCATGAATAGTGATGCTGTATAACAGCTTAGCTTTTATATGAACATATTAAGAAAGAATAGAAACAAAAGAGTTACCCATCCCTTTTATCGGTAAAGCTAGTGTTTCAGAACAAATTAGTAATCCCATGCAACTTATCAAAACTGTTCTGGCAGACAGCCATCGTATTTTTCTGGAAGGAATTAAAACGGTATTCGAGTCTCAAAAAGACTTTTCCATTGACTTGGTTCATGAATGTAATAATGGATCACACCTTATAGAAGTCCTCCGGAAATATCCTATCGATTTACTCATCCTTGACCTTAATTTACCTGAAAAAGACGGGTTTGAAGTGTTGGACTATATTCGAAAAGAGAAGATAGCCTGCAAAATATTGATCCTTTCTGCTTACGATGATCCCAAAATCGTGAAGAATGCCTTTAGGAAAGGGGTAGATGGGTATATTTTAAAGGATCAGCCTGTGGAAGAATTGTTTGAGGCTATACAAATTATTTATGATGACAATAATTATATAGGAGAAGGTGTCAAGTTGGTAGGGACCAGTTTTTTCAAAGGGGCATTTGGTAAGAAAAAGAGCCTACCTCAATTGTCTGATAAATTTGTTAAGAAACACAGCCTAACAAAAAGAGAACTTGAAATACTAGGATTGATTAGTCAGGCGCTCAGTAACAAAGAAATTGCAAAGGAATTATTCATAAGTGATCAGACTGTTAGTGTTCACCGAAAGAATATTATGCGCAAATTAGGAGTGAGTAATACTGCTGGGTTAATCAAATTGGCTTATGATTATTGTTTGGTTTGATGCAGCATCTGAATATAATTTGAACCTAGGTAAAATGAGTTGATTTAGAACTTTTTTCATTTGTTATAGGAAAGTGAAAAACCAAATATTACTTAATTATTTGATATTCAGGCCAAAGAAGTTTTGGTAGATAAAGGGAATAAAGAAAAAAAGAAAAACTTCAAAATTAACCTGATTATGGTATTCCTTAGCAATCAAAAAAAAGTTATCTTTGGCGTGCTAGAATAAATGTAAGGTTTTCGGGCCTTCAGGAATTATTGTGTTATTGTTTCAAAAAAAGTGTTAATATTTTTGAAATCTGTACGCAGATAATGTACATTTGTTAAGCTTTTAATCCCATGACAAAATTTATGATGACTTATTACACTAATACTTCACATTACAACTCTTTCACAAAATCTACCTCAGTTTCAGATCTTACATCCTACTTGCGTATACATTCGACTACACCAATCAAGAATAATAAATAATTTTACTTTTATATAAGACGACTTATGCATCCATAAAGATGGATTGCTGCTTTTGAAATTTTATCAAATTCGTTTCCTTTTTAGTTTTGTAAATAATACGACGACCAAGAGTCAGGCTTAATTTGTAAGGCTTGACAACTATAGATAGACTTTTTATTACGACCTTTTTATATTTT
>JALEHC010000036.1 GCA_022763215.1 Saprospiraceae bacterium | reverse complement strand
TGCTGGAACCGGATTTTGAATCCGGCGCGTCTACCAATTCCGCCACATCGGCATTTCGGTACTTTTTTGTATGTCAAATGTTGGATTTTGAATCCAGCGCGTCTACCAATTCCGCCACGTCGGCATATCATTTATGTTTGGTAGTTTCTTTTGCTAAAACTGAAAACTTTACCTGCATTCAGGCTTTTTTCAGCTTAACGCTAATCCGTTTTTATTAGCGCGTGGCAAATTTAGAACAAAATTCTATATCTCCAAAGATATTTCTGATTATTTCAACCAAAAATATCTTTGGAATAGTTCCTTTACTTATTAAAAATCGCTCGAATAATATCTAACCCATTGGCGTACAGCACTAAACCGATGACAATGACAAAACCAACCATCGTGGCGATTTCCATAAATTTATCACTCGGCTTACGGCCAGATGCTATTTCGTATAACAAAAACATCACGTGACCGCCGTCCAAGGCTGGTATGGGCAACAAATTCATGAAGGCTAAGATCAACGAAAGTATAGCGGTCATTCTCCAGAATCGTTCCCAGTTCCATACACCACCAAACATGCTACCTATTGATCCAAATCCACCCAAGCTTTCAGATGGCTTGATTTTACCTCTAAACATTTGGCCAAAAGCCTTTACCTGCACTACCAAGAAATTCCAGCCGCGCTCTACGCCCAGAGGCATAGCTTGCGCAAATGTATAATCCTTGCGTTCCATGTCAAAGAAGTACGTCTCATCGTATGGTCCCACCATAATTTTCCCATCATCGGTAGTCGTCATGGTAAAATTCAAGGTGTCCTTTTCGTTGCGTAATACACTTACCTCTACTTCTGTGTTTTTCTTGTTTTTCACCTTTCGGTAAAAATCCATGAAGTAAGGAGTAGACTCTCCATTCAGCGCAATGATTTTATCGTCTACTTGTATTCCAGCTTTTCCGGCTGGTCCATCCTTTTCGATTCGAGCTGCTACAAATGGTCGACGTGGATAAAACAAACGTTTCGTTTTGTTTTCATGAGCTGATAGTATCCCTACAAATTTTTCATCTATCGGTACTTTTACCTGCTGCTCTTCCCTTCTGACAGTTAACTCATCTGCATTATTAATGATAATTTCGCGAATCACTTCCCGATCATTGAATACTTCAAACTTCTGCTCCCCTATCATCAGAATATGGTCGCCATCCACAAGTCCCATTTCCACGCCCAACGAATCTGCCGCAAGGCCATAAGTCGCATTGGGTGCCGGTAAAAACTCTTCTCCCCAAACCCAGAGAACCATTCCGTAAAGGAAAAAACCAAGTAGGAAGTTGACCGTAACACCACCCAACATGATAATCAGACGCTGCCATGCCGGCTTCGACCGAAATTCCCAAGGTTGAGGTTCTTGCTCCATTTGTTCGGTATCAAAGCTTTCGTCGATCATACCGGAGATTTTTACATAACCTCCCAGCGGTAACCAACCGATACCGTATTCCGTTTCACCAATTTTTTTACTGATAGCCAGACCACCTACATCGAAGAAGAGAAAGAATTTTTCAACTCTGGTTCCAAAAAGACGTGCAGGTAGAAAGTGGCCTAATTCATGCAAAACGATCAAAATAGAAAGGCTCAGCATCAACTGACCCGCCATTACCACATATTCCATATATTATATGTCTATATTATTCCATTAATTTGCTAAAAACGCCAATATAGGGTGCTTTGTTTGAAAACGTGTCCAAAGGTACGTTGAAATAACGAATTTTTAGATGCAGCATTCTGCTAATTGGATAAAAAGCAAGGCTTTTAAGATAATTTTAAGGCTCTCAAATCTACATCAAAGCCTACCAATTGATACTTTTACGGGTAATTGTTTTTTCCTTACTAAACTTCATCAGGTGTTTTTGTTTTATAGTAATCAGGTAGACGAAGGGATGATTTTGCTCGAAGCCGAAGAAGCTCGCCATTGCGCACAGGTGCTTCGCAAAAAACCGGGCGATCAAATCGAAGTGGTCGATGGTCTCGGAAATTGGTATATCGGCACCTTGACTTCCGTCGAAAAGAGACAATGCTTGGTGAAAATTGATGAAACGCGTTCCGATATTCATCAACGGCCTTTTCATTTACACATGGCTGTAGCACCTACCAAAAATATTAACCGACTGGAATGGTTCCTGGAGAAAGCAACCGAATTTGGTGTAGACGAAATCAGCTTACTCCTTTGCCAAAATTCTGAACGCCAAAAAGTTCGTACCGATCGATTAGAACGCATACTGATCGCAGCTATGAAACAATCGCTTAAAGCAAAATTACCGGTTTTGCATGAGCCGCTCGCTTTCGCGAAATTTATGGAGCGCAATCAGCAAGGGCAATTGTGCATTGCACATTGCCGCGAAGAGGAAAAACCACATTTGCAGCATATGCTGCAAGCGGGTCAAGACGTTTGTATACTGATTGGACCAGAAGGTGATTTTACAGAACAAGAAATTCATTTGGCGAAAGCCAACAACTATAAGCCCGTAAGTTTAGGCGAAAGCCGACTAAGAACGGAAACGGCAGCAATCGCAGCCTGCCATATTGCTAATTTGATCAATACTTAAATTTGTACCATTTATGAGATGGATAGTGTTAATATGTTTACTGGCTAGTTTTGCATTCAAACCAGCAACAGATTCGAGGCCACTAAAAATGGCATTGCTAAAATATAATGGCGGTGGCGACTGGTATGCCAACCCCACCTCACTGCCCAATCTGGCAAAGTTTTGCAATCAACAACTCAATACCAATTTTGAAGAAGATTTTGCGACCGTAGAAGTTGGTAGTGCAGATTTGTTCAATTATGCTTTTGTACACATGACCGGACATGGTAATGTTGTATTTTCAGATGCTGAAGCCGAAAACCTGCGGATGTATTTGGAAGCAGGTGGTTTTTTGCACATAGATGATAATTATGGCATGGATCCGTATGTGCGATTAGCTATGAAAAAGGTATTCCCGGATCAGGAATTTGTGGAATTGCCTTTTGAACATCAAATTTATCAGCAACCATTTACCTTTAAAAGTGGATTGCCAAAAGTGCATAAGCACGACGACAAACCAGCACAAGGTTTTGGCTTATTTCACGAAGGGCGACTAGTAGTGTTTTATTCGTATGAATCAGACCTCGGCGATGGATGGGAAGATCAGGAAGTGCACAATGATAGCCAAGAAGTACGCGTGAAGGCACTTCAAATGGGAGCTAATATTGTGCAATATAACTTCCAGCAATAAGCTATTCCCAGATTAAGTTGCGCTTGATATAACTCCTGACATTTAGCCAAAAGGCAACAAAAAGGTAAAAAATAAGCGGTGATCCTAACGCAACAAAGGAGATGTAAATAAAATACAGGCGGACACGCGCAGATGCAATGCCCATCTTTTCTCCAAGATAGGAACAAACACCAAAAGCTGATCGTTCGAGCAATGATTTGATGGTATCCATAGCAGTAATTTAAATTATTCGCAAAGCTTTAACACATAAATTACGAAATGGATTAAACTTTATTGGAATAATTGCTAAAAGTCATCCCAATTTCTTTGTTTTGGGATGACTTTTTTACTTCTGGCCTCTATTTCCAGCTTGCCGCTAGAGTTCCTTCTTGTTGTTCTGCCTTTGGCATGTAGTGGCTCAATTGTACAATTTGATCTTCCAATTTTTTACTGGCATCCTCTGATGGTTGATTAAAAATGTAAAAAATACCAAATCCACCTACGATTAAAAGTACAATCAAAAGGATGTTTTCTACTGACTTGTTGTTTTGCTTAGTTGACTGGTTAACTGAATTTTTCATGATAAGGGATATTAAATTGGTTAATTATTTTTTTTGTAATTGCTTTGTTACGGGCATAGCTCGCCCATGCTCACTTCAGCCGCCAAGCTGCGTGAGTTAATTGTTACAAGACATAGCTACGCCAGTCCAGCCGGAGGGTTAATTCGACTGAATACAGTAACTGTGCAGGACATAGCTCGCCCATTCGGCCCTAGAGCCGTTCAAAAAAGAGTTGGAAGTTTATTGTTGGATATTATCCGCCCAGCTTTCCATCAGGCATGATGAAAAGAGTTATTTCGGATAAGGCATAGAGGTAGCAGCATGAAGCGGGCTTCATGTAGTACAAAGGTGACAGCAAGCTCACAGAGCTATTTCACCAGTGCGTAAACCTCTGATATCCAGTAAACTTCAGCGATATGTAAAGAAAAAATCAGGGATCATTCCCTGTGGGAAATGAGTAAAAACTTTTCATTGGTGTTCACTTTTTAGTAATGTAATGGAGGTACATGCCAAGCATGTATCCTGATTGGTACTGAATCAAAGATTCAGCTTTCTTTTTGGTAGGTATGAAGATAGTTATCGGAGCAGGGCTCCGGCCTCAGTAGCGTGTCTAATTGACGGGTACGGAAATTGCTTTCCGTCTA
>JALEHC010000278.1 GCA_022763215.1 Saprospiraceae bacterium | reverse complement strand
TCCTGATTATACTCACCAATTATACCAATCTTTCGGTGGCCATGTATGCCGATCGACAAAAGGAATTGGGGATGCGAAAAGTACTCGGTGCTCGGCCTGAAGACATCAGTTTTCAGCTTTTGGCGGAAGCCATATTGCTGGCCTTATTTTGTTTGCCATTATGTTATTTGTTTTTGTATTTGGTGCTGCCCTACTTTTCCACACTGATGGAGTTGGAGCTTGGTTTTGCTAGTCTTTGGCAGCCTTGGGCTATTGCTGGCATCATTGGGTTAGCCCTTTTCACAGGACTTTTGAGTGGCTTGTATCCGGCTTTGGCTTACGCCCAAAAATCTATGCTTCAGCTCTTCGGCAAAAAAATCAATCATGTTTTTGGTGTCCGCTTATTCAACTTTCGAAACCTATTGCTTACCTGGCAATTTACCATGGTAATTGGATTGTTGAGCATAACTTATTTCATTTACCAACAAATGGATTACATCCAACACAAGCAGCTAGGTTATGAAAAAGAAGGGGTTTTGTACTTTGGCGTAAATGGCACTGAAAAGTATGAGCAGCTTAAAGCTAAAATGCTCCGCATACCCGGCGTACAAGCCGTAGGCGCCAATGCAGTCCCGGGTGCGGATATGTACAATCAGATGACCTACAAAATGAAAAATACAGACGTCACGCTATCAGATGGTACGATGCTGTATATGGACAAAGGGACGCTGGATGCCCTCCAAATTGACTGTCCCGCTTGCGCGAAATTAGACAATGGCAAAAAACAAATACTGGTACTCAATCAGACCGCAGCCAATAAATTGGCAAAAATCAAAGGCGTATCAGCTCAGGATCTCATCGGCCAAACCATCGTCACCGAACCAGAGTACGAAAACGAGGAATTTGGTAATGGCATTCATTATACGATCGACGGTATTATTCCCGACTATAAATATTTTAGCCTGAAATATCCTAACCAAACGCTTATCCTACAAGTCAATCGCGATGCTCCCTGGGTACATACGGCACTTGTGCGAGCTGAAACGAAACAACTTTCAGCCACCCTCGCTCAAATCAAAACGGCCTATACGGAAGTCGAAGAGGTCATTCCTTTTGATCCTTATTTTTTGGAAGATCGCTTGCGCGATTTGTATGATAGCGAAAGACAAGCAGGCTATCTGATGGCTAGTTTGAGTATGATTGCTATACTATTAGCATTGATGGGATTGGCGGGAATGGTTTCCTACATGGCTTACAGCAAGCAAAAAGAAATTGGTATCCGAAAGGTGTTGGGTGCTTCGGTACAACACATTTTGTTCCGCTTCAACAAAGACTTTATGCTCTTGTTGGGCATTGCGACGCTCATTGCTACCCCGGTAGCTATTTATTTGGCTTACAACTGGCTCGAAAGCTTTGCTTATCGCATAACACCACATTGGTTGGTGGTCTTATTGGCTGGTGGCGTTGCCCTTTTGCTGGTAGTCCTATTGGTAAGTCTGCAATCGTTCAAGGCCGCTAATCAACACCCTGTCGAGGTACTCCGAACTGAATAGAAATCACCAAAAATAATTAATCATGCAACACATTTTCCTGGGGCTGCTCTGTTGGGTAGCCACCTTTTCTTGTCAGTCTGTACAGCCTGACACAGATACGATATTGCTTTCTGCGATGCCTTTAGCAGCAGAAACCCCTGCAAAAAATCGTTTTCGTACAGGTAATCAATACCTCGAAATATCGCAATTACAAGTACAGCAAGACCTGGTACAGTTTCGTTTGCAATGGAGCGCCGGATGGCGCGATGCCGAAAACTATGATGCTGCCTGGATTTTTGCGAAAGCTAAAACACAGAATGGGCAATGGATTCACTTACAGGTAAAGCCCCAAAGTCCACAATTGCTTAACGCAAATAACACTGTGGTACCGCCCGAATTTGAGGTACCAGAAGACCAAATGGGGGTGTATGTTTATCGATCCTCGATTAGTGAAGGCGATAATGACTGGCAAATTCAGCTACAGCTGGAAGGCCGCCAACCCGAAACCTGGCAAGAAGTCCGCTTATTTGGGCTGGAAATGGTCTACATTCCGGAAGGCAGCTACGAATTGGGCACCCTGAAAAGCTTGGAAGACCGACGGGAAGTGCTCACCCCTGGCGCTGGAGGCGCTCCTTACAATTCTCTGTACAAATTTGAAGAAAGTGGCTCCGATGGGTATGGTGGCATTTATAAAGTAAGCTCCGAAAAGCCGATTGATATTGGTCCTAAAAATGGCAATTTATTCTGGACCGATATTATCATTCCAGGTACACCTACTTATTCAGGTAAGCCCGAAGGGCGATTGGCGGCAGATTTCCCGAAAGGGTATCGAGCCTTCTACCAAATGAAGTACGAATTATCGCAACAACAATACTGTGATTTTCTAAATACACTTCGCGCTCCGCAACAACAGGCCAGAGACTTTACCCGTACCATAGAATATGGTCGTCCAATTAGCGATTACAGGAATACCATCCAATACAAAGCAGGGCAATATAGCTGTTCTCGGCCTCATCGTCCTTGCAATTTTTTGTCGTGGCTCGACGGACAAGCCTATGCAGATTGGGCAGGACTACGCCACATGACCGAACTCGAATTTGAAAAATCATGCAGAGGGCCCCAAAAGGCAATTTATCGCGAATATGTCTGGGGTGTCAATGAGATAAATGAACCCGACAACCTACAATTTATCAACAAAATCATGGCACCTGATCAGCATTTGGCGAAAGCCGAAAAAGGCAATGAAATCACGGACGGAAATACACATGTCATAATGTTTGCTTATTACAATATAGATGATGTCTGTAAGCCCGGAAGTCGATTCTACGATCCAGATTGTGTTGGCTGCCGTGGATTTCAGGGAGGAGATGGAGGTCGTGGCCCTGTACGTAGCGGTATTTGTGGTACGACAGCGACCAACCGCATACAAGCAGGAGCGACCTATTATGGTGCGATGGATATGGGCGGCAATTTGCAAGAACCTGTTGTAACTATCGGACATCCTTCTGGTCGAAGATTTGGCGGAAGCCACGGTGACGGGCAAGTTAGCAAAGACGGACGAGCCACCAATGAAGACTGGCAACCCATTGAGGGAAATTATGCCTTTGGTGGCAGAGGTGGCTGTTGGAAATATCACCAAAACCACGCCCGCACAGCCGACCGCTTCAAAGGCTTGCGAACGCGCCAAAACCGAAGAGCTTCACATATCGGATTCAGGGGTGTGCGAACCCAATAATATTTCTCCTCATAAATGAGGATATTTTTTGGATCATCAAAAGAGGGGGTTTATTCTTCTTGCGTTGTTCGCATCTTTGTATCGGAACAAACAGTCAAACAGATTTAATTCGAACTCGAATTGAAATGGTTTGATCAGGGAGACGCATTTTTTGATAGCTAAACGAAGTTTTCAAGGAATGCCTTTGAAAGGGAGCATCCGTTTGGGTGCTCTTTTTTTTACTACTATACGGACAAATCTCCGAATTTAACAAAGCGAGCAGCACTGCACTTGATAAATTGCCTATTTTTGAACGATTTCTAAAGGCAATACCAGTTATGCGCTATTTAATCCTCCTATTTTTTCTGGCCGGCATTTCATTTGGAATAGCTCAGCCATCAGGCAATAATCAGGTGTTTGGAACGGTCTCTTATCCACACAGCAGCAAAAAAATCAAACGCGGAAGCGGATACAATAAAGATGGTACCCGAATGATGCACTCAGATGATCCGATGGCTCATCCGAGTAACAACATCATTGTAAGCCTGCATCCGCAGTCGTTTGAAGTAGAAGTGAAGCCCATGCGCGATGCCTCCATTACTCAAAAGGAGCAGACTTTTTTGCCCAAAGTACTTCCGGTGACCAAAGGAACGACCGTATATTTTCTGAATGAAGATGAGTTCTTTCACAACATTTATTCGCTGACGCCCGGCTCGCGCTTTAATATCGGTCGACGTCCACCGGGCAACCCCTACCCCATTCAAATCAAACGTACCGGCCTCATCACTTTATCCTGCGACATCCATCCGCACATGAGTGGTACGATCCTTAGTCTCGACACGCCCTATTTTGAACGGGTAGATTCGGAAGGCCGCTATAAAATAACGAGCTTACCGGACGGAAAATACGAGATGCGGGTGTACTACCCAGATGAAAAAATTCAGCGCCGCAACATACAGATAAACAACGGACAACTACTCGAACAACATTTTGAAATAAAACCCTAATCATGAAACGACTGATGGCATTTCTCTTTAGTCTCCTGTGCAGCATTGCTGCTTCGGCTCAATTTGAGTTGCAGTGGAATGCAGATGTGCATCTGGAACTAACGACAGTCGGCAGTGATTCGGATTATTTTTATAATGAAATTAGTCGCCGTCATCGTGGATTAAACTTCGATTTGGCGCAAGCCAATGCGATGGCTACAGCCAAATTTGGGAAAAACTGGGCGCTCAATACTCAGGTGCAGATAGAGCGAAAATATGGCCTACGAGCAGGTTTGTTTCGGGAGTTTGACTTTTATGATGTGCTAATACCACGGCTAAATATAGAGTGGACCGCGAATAATCCGGCCTGGAAAATACTGGCTGGCCGGGTGATTACGCCTTTCGGCAAATTTTACGCGCAGCAAAATTTCACAGAACGCGACTTGCTGCAAACGCCTTTGGCGTATAGCTACTATACCAATGTTTCGGAAACAGTTGGCTTGGTCGACAGCCTGGGTGAGGTGTATCGCGAAAATCGGGACTGGGGTACACCACTTTTGTATCGACTAGGCTATACGAATGGAGTGCAATGGATGTATCAATTGCCGGAGCGTTTTTCTTGTAGTGTAAGCCTGACTTCGTTGCCACCAAACGTTACTGATGACCAACTCTTTTCAAGTCGTTGGGCAGTGATGAGCCGAGTCACTTACAAACCTGCCTATTTTCTTGATTTGGGAGCGTCTTTCAGTTATAGCCCTTTCCTGAAAAGAGCTGAATGGAACACAGAACTTGAAGATTTATCCGGCTTTTATCAAACCTTGGCTGGCTTTGACTTTCAGTTGGGATTGGGTTATTTTGAGTGGAGCGGTGAAGTCATTGGTGCTTGGTATAAAGTACCCGTTTTTAAGGTAGAAGAAGATATTTATGCCCCGGAAGAAGACAATCCGATTGATCAGATTTTTTCGATTGCGGCTTATACCGATTTGAAATATGAATTTCCGTTTTTGCCGGGAGCTTATGCGGTATATCGTTTTGATGTATTAGACTTCAATAAAACCATCAATGCCGAAGAGGAAGAAATTAATTGGGATGACCGGGTGGTTCGTCATGCATTGGGCTTCGGTTATAAAGTAAATGCTTATTGGGATATAAAATGTGCAGTGGCGACTCAAGAAGTGGCTGGTAGAGATTGGGACTTGAGTATGTTCCGATTGATGAATTCTTTTCATTGGTAAAATTCAATCTATGCGATGGCGATTATACCTTTTGTTGTTTGTTTGCAGTTGGACTGTCGTACGATTTGGCTACAGCCAAACAGCAGCATCGCTTGGATTTGAATTACCCAGCTCGATATACCAGATAGATCAGTTAATCCAGAAAGATCGCCTTGATCAAGCCTTGCCAGCTACCCAAAAGTTGTTACAAACAAGCACCCAGCCACGCTCGCTCGCCTTTTTATGGTACTCCAAAGCTGAAATTTACTACCAACTCAATGAACTAGATCAAGCCCAAGAGGATTTGATGCGAGCGGATAGCTTATTCCAGTTAGAAAAAGACCTCAGTGGCATGGCATTGGTGCGCAACAAACTCGGTAGCATTGCATTGGCTAATATGGAAAACGAAACGGCAGGTCAATATTTTCAGGCAGCCATTAAGCTTCTTCCTACACAAAACCATCCAGAACTCCTACTTGACATTTATCAGAATCAGGCTTTACAGCAAAATATGAACGAAGCGCCGCAGGCGGCTATCGGATGCCTCAAAAAAGGCCTTCACATTTCGCGAAAGCTGAAAAAACAAGCACAAACACAAACCATACTCAACAATATCGCTACCAGTTATTATGCGATGAGTATGCTGGATTCTGCGGTAGTGTATTTCCGGCAACTTATCGAACTAAAGCAAAAAAGCACCTCCGATCCTTCGCTGATCAATGACTGGAGTACACTCGGCAAATTGTATGAAGAGCGAGGCGAATATGTGCAAGCACAAGAACAACTCATTGAAGCCTTGCGCTTAAGCGAAAGTCAGCAAGATACCTTCCAGATGATGAGCCTTTGTACCGATTTGGCACGAGTGTATGCGGCCCAGCAAAACTGGAACCTCACCTTCGAATATTCTGCTAAAGGGTATCAATTGGCTCGTCAAAAAGGACTCGCATTTACCCAAGCACAAAACCTAAAGATACAAGCCATGGCCCTGCAACAACAAGGGCAAAAAAAGGCGGCTATCGAAGTCTATCAAGAAGCACTACAACTTTTCCAGTCGCTCAATAATGTCATAAATGTCGCAGATATTCAGGTGCAACTCAGTCAATTGCACCCCAGTGAAAGTCAGTTGCGACAAGCACAAAAAGATGTCAAACGCGCCCTCCGTCTTCGACTAGGTTCCGGTGATCGTATGGGATTGCTACAAACGCGCTTGATGCTCGG
>JALEHC010000277.1 GCA_022763215.1 Saprospiraceae bacterium | reverse complement strand
TAAGCTCCATCACAAATCGTTAGCCAAAACCCTGCCTTTGCCGGCAGGCGGGCTCAAATCATTGATTATCAGTTTGAACAAAATTTAAACATACTCTTAATGTTTTCAAATTTATACCACATTATAATCAACAACTTCTCTTGGGAAGTTAAAGTAGCGCATCTTGTCTGAATGTAAGTCATTTAGTACAGGAAGCGTCTGCCCGGTCAACAGTGAAGAATAATGAAGAGCCTTTACCACTTGTTAGAAATGATACAGCTCATTGAAAAGTATCATGACCAACCGAATACCATCCTGATAAAGGGAAAGGAAGAGGTGGTTGATATGTATCATCTGCTGGCAGCAGGAGAGGTCGAAACGGAAGCTGATTTGGCAGCGCAGATAAGTAAGACAACCAAACAGGACAATTCCTACCAAAAAATAAAAAGTCAACTCAAATCTTGCCTTACTCGTGGTATTTTACAACTTGACTTTAGTGAAGACCGAGTAAGTCCACGCAAAAAAGCATATTTGATCTGCTATCAGGAATGGGCTGCCGCCAATATTCTATTAGGCAAAAGTGCACGAAATGCCGGTATCGATATTTGCCTGAAAGTATTAAAAAAAGCTCGTAAGTATGAGTTCTCGGATTTAGTGACAGAAATATGCCGGGTGCTGCGATTGCACTATGCAACCCGAGAAGGCGATGAGTCGAAGTTTGATTTATACAATGGCATGTATCATGAATATGCAGCTATTTGCGAAGCAGATAATCTGGCTGAAGAATTATATACCCAGCTAGTACTGAAGTTTGTTAAGAAAAAAGGTGTCGAAGAGAATAAGGCCAAACAGGCCGCTATCTATTATCAGCGATTGTTACCGGCTTTGCAGAAGTACGATTCTTACCGCTTGCATTTAAGTGCTTATTTGATTCAACTACTCATGCTGACTAGTCAGAATGATTATCCAAAAGTCATTTTGATTTGTAATGAGATGATCTCATTTTTTGAGCAAAAATCTTATAAGGCAAATGTTCCTCTTCAGATTGCCTATTATCATCTTTTGGTAGCATATACCCAGATTCAGGATTATGATAAAGCCCGAGAAGCAGCTGAAAATTGCTTGCCTTTAGTAGAAAAAGGCTCTATCAACTGGCATAAATATCAAGAGCTTTTGCTACAGCTAAATATGCACCAATGCAAATTTGAAGATGCGTATTACATTTACCGAAAGGTAGTGAAAGAAGGGAAACTCAAGTTTTCGGATACCTACACCCAAGAAATGTGGCGTATTATTGAAGCTTTTGTTTACTGGCTGAAAGAAGTTGGTGCTTTAAAAATAGATGCTGAACCTCACGCTGCCAAGAAATTCCGCTTAGGCAAATTCCTCAATCAGACGCCTGGTTTTTCGATGGATAAAAGAGGGATGAATATTCCTATCTTGGTTGTACAGATATTATTCTTGATCGTCGAGAAAAAGCATGATGATGTAATTGATAAAATCGAAGCCATCAATAAATATTGCTCACGTTACCTAAACAGTGGCGGTACCTACCGGAGTAATGTCTTCATAAAAATGCTATTGCAAATTCCTGCCAACCGCTTTCATCGCGAGGCGGTTATTCGAAAGACAATGCGCTACCGAAAACTACTGGAAGCTCACCCGCTCAAATTAGCACGGCAAACACATGAAATAGAAATCATCCCGTATGAATATTTGTGGGATATTATTCTCGATAACCTGGGGGCGGTTTTTAGTCCCTTCTCTCCATTTCTCTTTTCAGGAGGCCCATTCTTTTAATTGTCGTTTTTTGTAAGTGTTTGATAATCAGTGTTTATTTGTTTTTTGTAAAGTTTATTGCCCTTGAGTTATTTCAGCAGTGAACTCAGAAACTGTCCTCTGATATTAGAATCAATCCTTATAAATTAGCGGTTGAACACACGAACTACCTCACCAATTATTAGGAAAGAGACTACCTACTATAGACCTACATACTAAGAATACTACATCAAAATTTTACCGTCGACCTAAATAAGCGAGGCCTGTATGTCTGCTGCAGAGCAACATACTTTCGCTACAATAATAGCATTAAACATAAACTTCTCATGAAACAAACTAAACGCCATTTGAGAGACCAAATGAGGGATTGGTATCTTAAATTTGAATCTAAAAAGTATTCGACCTCAGTAAAAAAAGCTTATTGGTCGCTGGGAACAGCGGCTTTACTTATTTCGCTCATTACCTATCTTGCGCCCCCTAATAAGCACGGGGCTCATCCTACAAATGAAACGGTCTCGATGCATACCGATGCGTCTGATGACAACAGCTATGGAGCTGCGATGACCAATACCTCCGCATCGGAATGTCTGCTGACGATAACTAATGTATCTGTCGGTGCATGTAATTTCAATGAGGGCACAGGTGAGTCGGAAGCCTTAATAGCTGTGTTTTTGGAGTGGGATGGTTCTATTCCAATGGGAGAAAATATCGAAGTCACCATTGATGGAACAACAAAATCCTTAAACCCATTTGCAAACGGAACGCCAAATTACGTCCAATTTATTCTGACCGCAGATGGTTCCTCAGGTACCATTACGGCAAGTACAGATGGTGGAAGCTGTAGTGCGACTCCTCAGCCTTACCAACTTCCTGATGCTTGTGCCGGAGTGGGCGTTTGCGATGCAAATGGCGAAATAGGGGGGCTAGTATTTGCAGACTTTGACGCCAACGGCGATCAAGGGCCTTCAGAGTTTGGAGTCGGTGGCACTAGCATAAAAGTCTATGATTGCGATAATATGCTGCTTTGCGAAACCACCGCAGACGAAAACGGGCGTTGGCTGTGTGATGGCCTTACGGCAAATGACGATGTGCGCGTCGAGTTTTCCAATTTCCCGGAAGGGTACCTAGAAGGAGGAATTGGCGATGATGTACGTGGAGGTAGTGTACAATTTGCACAAGTAGGCGATTGTGATGTTCATTTAGGAATCACAGATCCCGGCAATTTTTGCCAAGAAAATCCATGGGTTATTATTTCCTGCTTTGTCAATGGCGATCCGAATGGAGGTGTTGGTGGAGAAGGTGGTGCAGCTGGTGATGGCGATGTTTTGGTAGCTATTCCATACAATCCTGGTTCTGATTTGACAGACCAGAGTCAAAGTGAGTATTTGGCGCAAGCCAAACACATAGGCCCTGTATGGGGGCTTTCCTTCAATAAAAAAGACAACAAATTATACTCCGCAGCTTTCCTGAAACGCCATGTCGGGCTTTCGCCGGAAGGTTTAGGAGCTATCTGGACGACCGATTTGAGTTATCTCATTTCAAATGGTGAAGCACCTGCCGATTTGGCTTCCGCCAATAGCTTATTTATCAATCTGGACAATGTAGGGATCAATACCGGTGATGAAGCCGATATTGAAACAACCAGAAATATGGCTAATCCGGTTGGCCTTTCGGCAGATCCGACAGCACCTTCCCACGATGCTGATGCCTTTTCCAGAGTTGGAAAGTATGGTTTAGGTGATTTGGATTTGTCAGAAGATGCAGATTCGCTATTTGTTGTGAATTTGTACAACAAGACCCTGGTGACCATGGCTACTGCAAACCCAATGGGAGCCTCTGAAATTGCCATTCCAAATCCTGATTGTTATAATTCTACAACCAACATGGCTTCGCCTGACGACTGGCGGCCATTCGGGCTAAAATACTATAATGGACGAGTCTATATCGGTGGGGTGTGTTCTGCGGAAGCATCTCAAGATTCAGACGATTTGCGAGGAGTGGTTTATTCCTGGAGCCCAGATGAAGGGATGTTAGAAATTCTCAACTTTCCATTGGATTACCCGAAAGGGAACCCCGCTTCTTTCCTTGATCCTGACCCTTCTGATTGTGATCAGTTTAATCCTTGGCTCAACGACTTTAACCAGTTTATTGCTACCGAATCGGGTAATAACAAAGAATTGTGTTATACGCAGCCGATTCTTGGAGACATCGAATTTGATGTGTACGGTAATATGATGCTTGGTTTCATGGATAGAGCAGGCCATCAAATTGGTTGGCAAAACTACAATACCGATACAGAAGATACCCAAACATATAAAGGTAACGCTGGGGGTGATATCCTTCGCGTTTATAATAATAACGGCACTTGGCTAATCGAAAGTGGTGGTACTGCCGGTTATGATTCAAGTGGTGGTGATGGTATGAATAACCAGGGACCCGGAGGTGGTGAATTTTATTTCAATGATTCATTTGGCGGAGGCCATGAAGAAACTGCGCACGGTAGTTTGGCTTTGCACCCGAGTTTCAATGAAATCCTCTTACCGGTAATGGACCCGCTTCGGACTTTTTCTGCGGGGGTAGCCTGGTACAATAATGCTGATGGATCCGTTAACAATCGATATGAAGTGTATCGATCATCTTCAGGCTCTACAGATATTACCTTTGGTAAAGGCCACGGTTTGGCCGATACAGAGTTGAGTTGTAAAGAAGCAACTATCGAAGTGGGGAATCTAGTTTGGGTTGATGACAATGGCAATGGTATACAGGAAGCATGTGAAGAAGTATTGTCGGGAGTCAATGTTAAGCTTTACAGTAAAACTGGTACTGAATTACAATCTAAAATGACCGATAGCAGAGGTTTTTACGTCTTTACAGACCTGGAACCTTCAACTTCCTATATTATTGCTTTTGGCGTGAATGGGCAGTTTGAAAACGGCACACTAAATATTGGTGAAGACACCTACACGCTCACAAGCAAGGATATCGGAACCGGTGATTTGGCTGATCTGAATGATTCAGATGTTATGCTGGCTGACAACAGTCTTCCGGCAGCTTTAGTTGGTCTTCCGGTTATCTGTTTTGAAACAGGCGAGATTGGAGAAAATGATCACTCGCTGGATGCAGGCTTTATTTCTGGACTAGACTATGGTGATTTACCGGACACATACAGCACAACTGCGGCTAATAATGGCGCGAGTCATGTGCTCAAATCAGGTTTGTACTTGGGAAGTTGCGTAGATTTTGAAAATGACGGTAATCCTTCCACAACTGCTGGCACAGAGCCCAATGAAGGCGATGATGGAAATACAGGAATATTGGTAGAAGGAAATTGCACGGGCGAAGATGATGAAGATGGTATTCGATTATTGACTCCGCTGATTCCGGGTACAACGGCTTG
>JALEHC010000276.1 GCA_022763215.1 Saprospiraceae bacterium | reverse complement strand
TGGTCAAGCCAAAACGCTGGCTTCGCCAGACGGATAGCACGGCAAAGCTCCCAATCTGGTTTTCGGTGCCTATTTTTCTGGGGCTAGGTTTTTATGGTGGCTTTATACAGATGGGAATGGGCGTTTTTTTCTTGGCTACGATGGTGTTGGTCGCCAAATATAGCCTGATGGATAGCAACGTCATCAAGTCATTTGTAGTCGGATTATATACCATCGTGGTGATTGCCATCTTTCAATATCAAGGACTAATTGACTGGAAAATCGGTGGCATTATGGCTATTGGCCAAACGGCAGGCGGTTATTGGACAGCTCACTTCGGCTCGCGCTACGAAGCCGCTAATTTGTGGGCACATCGACTATTGATCGTTGTGGTAATCCTTGCTATTATTAAGACTTTTAACCTGCATTTGTTATTTTTCTAGTAAGTACCAAATCTAAATATGTATGGAAGATCGTATTCTTACACTTCACCCTTCCGGGAAAAAAGGCGTCAATATCTTACGTTCCAAGTATGATCAGATCGCTACTTTGATGCTGGAAATTATCAAAAATGCAGGCACTATTTCTTACGAAAAGCTCAATGAAGAAATGGAACAACAATTGGCTGGAAAGTTTGAAGGCAGTATCCCGTGGTACGTCGTCACGGTCAAACTCGACTTGGAAGCTCGAGGAACCATCGAGCGTGTACCCAAAAACAGCCCACATGAATTACGTCTGACCACGTCTAAAGCATAAATAATATGAATTTTGCACTGAAGCGACTGACCAAATACTGTGAAAACCATTCGACTGTACCGCACGAAGTGCTGTACGAATTGGAACGGGAAACCAACCTAAAGACGCTGGCTCCGCAAATGATTTCTGGCCACTTGCAAGGCTCCCTGTTGACTTTGCTCAGTAAAATGCAACAACCAAAGGTAGCATTGGAAATTGGTACGTTCACTTCTTACGCGACGATCTGCCTTGCTCAAGGTTTGCCGAAAGGCGGCGTACTGCATACAATTGAAGCGAATGAAGAACTGGAATATATCATCAAAAAATACCTTGATAAAGCAGATTTAACGGATAGAGTAGTATCGCATATCGGACGAGCAGAAGAAATTATACCCCAACTAGATTTGATGTACGACTTGGTCTTTATTGATGCCGGAAAGCGATTTTATGAGCAACACTACGATCTCATCATTGATCGGATGAATCCAGGAGGATTGATTTTGGCTGATAATATTTTGTGGAGTGGAAAAGTAACCCTCAAAGAAAAAGATGCCGATACTCAGATCATTCACAATTTTAATGAAAAAATTCAGGCTGATCCAAGAGTAGAGAATGTGATGCTGCCGTTACGTGATGGCTTACTCATCATGCGAAAAAAATAGGGGAGACCATTGCCTCCCCTCTACAAACTCTGCTATTGGCGTATTACCTTTCGGTAAATCCATTCATTGTCGTGCCACAGGCGCAAGAAGTACATGCCCTTGGCATACGGTGACATATCGAGTCGCGTAAGCGCTGTATTTGAGCGTTGATCGTCAAGTAGTCTGCCATCGGCAGACAACAACTGAACGCGGTCAATGCCGGAATTATCGGATCGAATAAAAAGCTGATCATTGACCGGATTAGGATATACCTGCACATCAGAAAGTACTGCTGGCTCTGAGGTGCTGACCGGTACATTTACGAAAGTGACATCCAGCGTTTGGCCTCCCAATTGCACGAAAGTGCCGTCATCGAGGTAGGCTTTGATGTTTTTGAAGCGAAGCTGAGTTGTAGCTGAAGGCAGCGGCATTTCAAAATCAGTTTGCGTTTGCAATCGCACGATACCAGTAGCTACATTCGGGAAAAAAGAATCTTCTTCATCCGTCAGGAATCGAGCATAATCAAATTGGTTTGACGCATCAATATTTCTTCTAAATTCGAGATTGTTAGTCGCATCAAAAGAATTGATCGTAAATGGTGAAATTTCCTGAATATATTGCGGATCATACTCGACCGAAAATGCGATCCCCTTAAGATTGGGAATTTCTTCCGTTAATTTAAAGGATAACCAAGGAGCGTCACCTGCTTCTACTTGATCTAAATCGAACATAGGGTTGACGGACTCCATAAAAATATCGTCGCCTTCATCATAAGAATCCACGTTTTCATAGCCTGGCCGAGTAAAGTTGTAATGCTGAATGGTCAACAAAAAGTCTTCTCCGGTTGCCACGCCATTACCATTTGCATCCAAGTGCTTGGCATTTTCTCCATTGAGTTGTAAGAACAGCCAGAAGAAACCATCACTCGGGCTCCAATTGTAAGGCCCCGGACGAGTATTGCCAATGCTATCAAGCGCAAAACCAAGCGGCAATAAATCACAATGATTAGCAATGCCATCATTATTGAGGTCTCCAGCCCAAACACAATCATCCGTACAGATATCATATTGGTTACAAACACCTGCAAAGCCTTCATCATAATAAAGATCGAATAGGGGCACTTCTTCATACATTAAACCGACATTTTGAAGTGCGGTAAAACTAAGATCTCTATGGAATGTAAAAGCTATATCAATGATTTGGCTTTCTAGAGGGGCAAGCTCCCCAAGAAAAGTGCTACCTACGGAACGACGATCACCTATTGTGAGATTTTCATTATTCATGGCCCAGGCGTCCGGATCAGTAGGGTTGCCAGGAAACATATGGTCGAGTATAGGGCCTCCGGTTTGATATCCTTGTCCACCTTCCGTGATTGGCGTGCCATCGCGGAACAATCCTGTCAAGTTTAGCCTAAATTCAAAAGGTGTTTCCGGTGTGGTGCCTGCTGGTACAGGATCTTGAGCACTATTGGCATTATAGACAAAGAAATGATCTAAGTCCTTATTCAAAAACTTAACCGTTTGTACCGGTGGGCTGGTGCCAAAGCCAGATACTCCGCCTGTGCAATCTGGATCATCAAAATTGGTACTATTGTAGGCGTAATAGGCATTCTGTTCTGGACTACAACCCAAGTAATCATCTACAAAACAACCCAAGTCAAAATCTGTCCACATACCTGCATACAAACTGTCAATGGGTTCGAAACCTTTATTCGTCAGCTTGTAAGACGCAAAAGTGGCCTTGGAGAGTAAGTCATTATCTGTGCAATTATATGCCCAGGTGGTTAATTGGATTTCCATACTTAATGGTTCACCGGTCGTTTCAAAGTGCAAACCAGCTAAATCATTAAAGACACACCATGAAATCTGATCGGGTATGCTAAAAGCCTGCTTGATATTAGGAACATCACCTAGTAAGGGCTCATAAATGCCGTTTTCATTCTGGTCAACAAAAGAAGCGAGGTCAATATCATCGAAAGGTGTCAGAGGGAAACCATTCCATTCCTCAAAATCCGGATTGCCTTTTCCGGGCCAAGCCATGATATCGGGAATGGGATTATCAATTTGGTTGTTGTCTTCCCAATCATTTAGGTGAGCCAGAATTTGGTAGCGATATACCGTCCATACTTTGTCCCAGTTATCACAGTTTTCGGGGGCTAAGCCGTTGCCACCTTCCAATAGTGGGCCTGGGTAATAATCGTATTCATCTGATGATTTGCCGTAAGTAGCTGCGGCTGTCCGGAGATTTCCGGCAACGTCTACTCCGCTTAGCCAAAGGCCATGTGCAAAGATAGTAGCCGTTTCTGGGGTACTGTTGTTATCATCTGCGATGAAATAGCCTGCTTCTTGCGTTTGAAGATCAAAAAACAGACATCCAGATGCGTCAATTGCGGCTTGAACATGATTGCCGTAGAGTGAAGAAGTTTCTTTTGCTCCTTCACACTCCATTTGGGCGAAAGCCCCAAACGAAAGGGTGCACAAGAAAAAAGTGTAAAAGTATTTTTTCATAGCTGGAAGTTTTAAATAAAATAATACTTGAATATTCTAAATTTTGCAGAAGCTTTTCAAGTGTTAGTTATTCAATACAGTAGTCCAAAGGGTGATAAACCACAATGAATGGGTGAAATGATTGCGTTCAAGGGAGCAAGTGATAAGTTAATTAAGGGTATCCTTAAATAAAGCTTAGTTGATATCCATTAAATTGCCGACGTGTTATTATAGTTGTTTGACCTAGACATAATCAATAGGTATTACAACCCCAAAATACCTGAGTTGGTACCCTGGTTTCAGGGTATCACTTTTTTTAGAACCATCAGTAAAAAACAATGAAGTATAGTACTTCTGAAGACTAAAACTGCTCAGAAAAGACTGATGTAACCAAAATGAACTTTCGGCGCTCCAAAATCAATGGGATTCTGCTTTTGCCGGCCGTAGGCTAGGCTTACGCCAAATATACCAGCTCGGGTTTCGAAAGAAATACCGGCTCCAAAACCTAAAGGATAATCGATGGTGTTCTCTGTGATGTTTATGGTTTCACTATCCAGGTATGCATAATCGAAAAAGGTGTATAAAAAAGAGTTTTGTCCCAGGAGCAGCCGATATTCAACTGTAAAAACAGCAAATCGAGTCGCAAAAACCGACTCTTCATCAAATCCTCTCAATAGTTGCGTCCCGCCTATTCGATATTGTTCGTTTGCATAAATGGGCTGTTCCGAGAAAGTAAATCCGGCTTGTATAGCTCCCTTTATCGTACTTCGCGACATCAGGGGAATATACCCTTCCAGCGTGCCTTGTACTTGATACTGAAAGGTTCGCAAAGACACACTGTCATAATAAACCGCCGCCTGCTCTGATGAAGCAATCGTATTATTCCTTGAAATTTGTTTCACGCCCGCATTTGCTCGCAGCTTTACGCGAAATCCACTTCTGGGATTCAACCGATAGTCGAGCTGACTCCACAGATACGACAAACCAAAAGAAGAATACCGCACATCGAGTGTATCCGGCAATTGCTGAGTCTGAATAATAGCACTAGTATCTACACTCAATAAATTGGTTTGGGCATTATTCCAAAATGCTTTGATGTAGTTCCCGCCTTCCAAAAGATATTGAATCCCGAGATCATATTGCAAGGTAATATAGTTGGTATCTCGACGATACAGCTCGAAGTTGAAATCTGCACCAAAAGGCGTATTTAGCACATAGGGATAATTGAATTGGAGCTGTAATTCCTGAGTAAGCGGTCGTAATTGCTCAAAACGAGCAAATATGCGCTCACCCGCACCAAATTGATTTTGAAGTTCTCCATTAAACGTACCGGTGATCAACAGCCGCCCCGTTTGATTACTGTTTGGAAGTACGCCAATCAGAAAGTCAAAAACACTGGCTTTTTTCTTTTCGAGATAGAGATTAACAGTGGCTTTGTCTTCCGAAAAAATGACATTTGGGTCTTTTTGTGGCTTGATAAATGGCAGTTCTCGAAGCCGATCTCTGGATTTTATAATTTGTTTTTTGCTGTAAGGTGTACCCGATTGTAAGCCCAGATAATTGCTCAGATAAGATTTGGAAATGGTAGCATTACCATTAGTTCTCAGGCTATCGATCAATATAAGCGGCCCTTTTTCCATGACAATGGAAGCACTCAGGTTATTCCCTTCAAAATGAATATCTTCCAATTGGACTTTGGCAAAGGGATAACCATTATTTTCAGCCTGCACCAAAATGGCGTCCAGCAGTGCCAGTAATTGTGCCTGTGAGAAGGGCCGTTCCTGATACAAACGCGATCTAAAACCCGCCTTTTTGAGAAAGCTTTCTGGTATATTGCTATTGTTGAGAGATTGCCATTCATAGGCTGGCCCCAAATGCAAAAAGGCGACAAAAATACTATCCTGTTGCTGGCTGACGGTATCGACGGAAGCTTCGATATAAGATTGTTGGTGGAGTTGACTAACAATACTTTTTAAGTGAGAGAATACCGCAGCCGAATCGGTATGGACACTATCAATTTCAACTTGTTTGGGAATATCTGAAAGGGAAGCGTCGAGTGGTACCAAACGCAAATGGTATTCCTGTTGGGCAGCCAAGGCGACCCAT
>JALEHC010000035.1 GCA_022763215.1 Saprospiraceae bacterium | reverse complement strand
GATTGCCTTTCTCGTCTTTTACCATGAGTGGCGGAATGCCATATTGCTGCGCTACCCTGAAGTCATCTGCACCAAAAGTAGGCGCGATATGCACAATACCCGTACCGTCTTCCGTTGACACGAAATCGCCAAGTAACACTTTAAAAGCAGGCTTATCTGGCTGTACATAAGGCAACAATTGCTCATACTCCATGCCTTCCAATTCCGCACCTTTCAATTCGCCAATGATTTCCAAATAAGGGATTGGCTTATTGCCCGGCTTCATATCTTCCGCTTTCAAGTCCGGGTTTTGCTCAGAAAAGTAGTTATGGAGGCGATCTTTTGCCAAAATGACAGTCGTTGGTTCTTGCGTATAGCGATTGAACGTTTTGACTTTCACGTAAGTGATATTCTTACCAACCGCTAGCGCTGTATTTGAAGGTAGTGTCCATGGCGTGGTGGTCCATGCCAGGAAGTACTCATTGTCTGTATTTTTGATCTTGAATTGAGCAATCGCAGAAATATCCTTGATTTCTTTGTATGCCCCCGGCATGTTCAGCTCGTGCGAAGACAAACCCGTACCTGCTGCCGGTGAATATGGCTGGATCGTGAAGCCTTTATAAAGCAAATCCTTATCGTACAAACGCTTCAATAGATACCAGACTGATTCGATATAGTTATTTTCATAAGTGATATACGGATCGTCCAAATCTACCCAATAGCCCATTTTACGAGTGATGTCGTCCCACATATCTTTGTAGCGCATCACCGTTTCGCGGCACTTTTGGTTGTATTCGTCAACCGTGATCGACTTTCCGATATCTTCTTTAGTAATTCCTAATTCTTTTTCAACACTCAGCTCAATAGGCAGGCCGTGTGTATCCCACCCACCTTTACGCTCTACGCGCTTGCCTTTCATAGTCTGGAATCGGCAGAAGATATCCTTAATCGTACGAGCCATTACGTGGTGAATACCTGGCTTACCATTAGCTGAAGGTGGCCCTTCGTAAAAGACGAAGCTGTTCTCAGGATCTCGTTGATCTACACTCTTTTCAAAAACCTTGTTGTCTTCCCAAAACTGTAGGATTTCTTTATCAACCTCTGACAGATTCAGGTTTTTTAGTACCTTAAACATGATCTAAATCGCGTTTATATGAAGAATTAGGATCTTTTGCTGTTCAAAAGAGTCGCAAAGATAACCAATACAAATGAAAAAGCGTTTGCAGAACTGGTTCTGCAAACGCTTTTTTATTTTGAGCATAAATAGCACTATTACAGACCGTCCAATTGGCTGCGAATAATAATGCTAATAATTATATTTGAACTATTCTGGCTCAATTAATCCTTTTTCGTGAAAAAATCAGAATTATATAAGTGCAATACATCCAAAACTATGTTTTGGTTCCCTTGCCTTTTGATTTTTTTTGTGCCGGTTTTCGCTTTCGCGCAAAACGTACGCCCCGGGCCCAGTTTTCATCACCTTACCACCGACAATGGCCTTCCAAGCTCTGAGGTATATGAAATTCACCAAGACCGCAACGGCTACCTTTGGTTTGGTACAGATAATGGCGCCAGTAGATATGATGGTTACGAATTTGAAAATTTTGGCGCATCCGAAGGCCTTACGAGTAATGTAGTCTTACATTTTTATGAAGACTGGAAGGGACGAATATGGATGAACACCTTGCTTGGTGATCTCTTCTATTTTGAAAATGACCGAATCTATCCCTATCGCTACAACCATATTATCCAAACCTATAAAACTAATTTTATAGCACCCGGAGATATGTATATCGACCAAGAAGAGAACCTCTTTCTTGTCATATCGGGCTTAGGAGTCTTAAAAATAAATCAGTTTGGAGAAGACGAACTATTTACTGGCAAGTTATCTAGTTCGATTATTGTAGAAGTGGATGATATCGCCCTTATTTCTAATTGTTATCTGAATAGGTCTGATGAAAGAAAAGCTTTTTTAGAAGAAGTCGTAAAAGGAGATCAAATCAATATCATAAGCTTCTTTAACGGAAAAAAAATGATTGAAACCTGGTACCCATCAGACCAGGGGCCAAATGGACGAACGACCGAAGTATTTAGGGTTTCTTCTAACGAATTTTTAGTCTGGAATCGTTGCCAACTTTACTATTTTAAAGACTACAACCTGATATGGGATCGTCCGGCTAGTTGTGCTTTTTCATTTATGAGTTCAACTGCCGATGGTGAAATTTTCATGCCTGAATCGAATGGTAGGGGAGCCCGGATGTACAAAAATATTGATGCTGTTCGGGATGATCAATTTGAATTTTTTCTGCCCGAATACTCCATTGCCGATGTTTTTAAAGATCGACAAGGCATTTATTGGTTCTCTACTCTCGAAAATGGTATTTTTTATACCGACAATTTTCAAATACAAGTGTATGATAAAGTAGCGGGGCTCGCCAATCAAAATATTGGAAGTATAAGCATAAAAAATGAAAATGAAATTTTCTTTTCAGACAGAAACGATAGAATCTTTAAGTTGAATGCACAGCAAAAGAGACTCCAAAAAATTCCTGATGCGAAACAATCTCCTCCGGTCTTTTCTATTTTTTATGATGCACAAAACCAACGATTGTGGAGTGGCGCTTTCCCTTATCGCTTTTTTGACTTCACTACTAATAAATGGGTGAATATAGTCAGACAAGTGCCTAATGATAATGCTACCCTTCAAACGACTGGCCCGAAAAAGACAAAGGTTTCTAGAAATCGAAAATATTTATGGGGCAACTATTATAATGGCTTTCAAAAGTTTTCTCTTGATGATGGCACACTCTTGTTTCAATCCGAAGATTTTGGATTTTCCGAAAGGGCTTTTGTAACCTTTGAATCTATCGAAAACGAGCTTTGGATCGGTACAGGCCAAGGCCTACTCCATGTAAAAGAAGATGAACTGAAGCAGATCAACCAAATCCACCCCGACATCGGTGTTCGAGTTGAAGACATTGCTCAACTTCCGGATAGCACCCTGGTGATTGGCACCAAAGGAGCTGGTTTGTTTTTGATGAAAGATAGCTGTCAATTTCAATTGACAACAAATGATGGACTGACCTCAAACATGATTGAGCATATCGAAACGGCACCAGACGGAACCATCTGGGTAGGGACGCTCAATGGCTTAAATAAAATTGAAAAAGACGCCAGTGCAGACCAAGCTCATATCCGACAGTTTACGAAGTCTCATGGATTGCCTTCCGGCGAAATCAACGACCTGGCATTAACCGATAGTACGCTCTGGATTGCCACCTCTGCAGGACTTGTACGATTTCCCACGAAAGTGGTGAAACCAACCTGTAGCCCACACTATGTCATACTTGACGCATTTAAGGTGAATGGCGAAAACACCCCGCTGAAAAATGCTTACACCCTGGCCTACAACGAAAATACACTTCAGCTGGACTATATTTCGCTTAACTACATACTCGACGAACCCATTACGTACCGCTATCGATTGACGCAACTTGCGCCCTGGATTGAGACCAAGAGCAGGACGGCCAACTTCATCAATCTGCCTTTCGGCAAATACACCTTCGAGGTACAGGCAAAAAATGAAAATGGCGTATGGTCTCCTTCTTTGTTTCTCCCGTTTGTGATTAGCCGACCATTCTGGCTAAGAACCGAATTCATCCTATTTTTCGCTTTATTAATGATCGCCATTATCTGGCTATTGGTGCATTTGTACATCCGGCGTATACGCAAACAAGCCGTATTCGAACAGCAGATCAGCGAATTAAAAACATCTGCACTACAAGCACAGATGAATCCGCACTTTGTGTTCAATTGCCTCAATGCCATTCAAAGTTTTATTGCCTCTGAAGAATCAGAAAGGGCAACCCGCTACCTTGCTAAATTTGCACTTTTAGTCCGAAACAACCTCAATGCATCTACGAACACCCTTATCAGCCTGGAAGAAGAAATCCAGACGATACACAATTATTTGTCCCTTGAAAAAATGCGCTTTAGCAAGCGCTTTGAATATAAAGTCGAAGTACAAGAAGGGCTTGACGTTTTAAATATTGACATACCGCCCTTACTTACCTTGCCTTATGTCGAAAACGCAGTGATCCACGGTATTCTGAATAGTCCTCACCCGGGACGATTATACGTTCGTTATGGCCGTGAGGACGGTTTTGTCTTTGCCGAGATTGAAGATAACGGGCTGGGGATTTTTCAGACACAAAACCTGAAAATACGATCCAAACAGGCCGCCATTCACAAATCAGTTGGTATGTCAATCAGCAAAAAAAGACTAGAAATTTTTAATGGTGGAAAGTTAACGCAAGAAGACCTTATCATACAAGAAAAAACCGATACTAGCGGCAATGTTACAGGTACTTTGATTAGGCTGCGATTGCGTCCGGCAAACAACTATAAGAATAAAACAGGGCCGAGCTAAAACAAATAGCCAGGCCCCTTTCTCAGAGAGAGCACGTTTTTGCGCATTTGATATCGTCGAACTTGTACAAGTTTGAAATTCAAAACAGGAGAGCGGGTCCTTTCAGGGCAGTATACAGGGCATATTAAAGAAGTTGGTTTTAAACGACCAACTTCTTTTTTGCTTAGTTTTCACAGCTCTTTGATTTGAACTTGTTTTCTTGCAACTCAGAGAACGTTCAAATTTTTAGTTAATAGCGTTTTAGCGTCTTTACAATGCTACGATAAAGACTTCAACTTATCATAGCATTTGAATATTTGGCCACTTTGGCAGAAAATTCGGTATTACTGAATGATTATTTGGTCAGAGCATCTAGCTCTTTCTGAAGTAATTTTCTAAATTGGATGGATTCATCTAACACAAAACTGTCTATTTTCCCATCTCTGGAGTGTAAGCGAACTCCATTTCTGGATACTTCAAAAATTCGGAATTCCTCTACTTTATTTATTTGATCTAATCGGATCAACAATTTCAGGTGGCTATTTTGAAAATTCTTGGACTTAAACTCTAGAAAAGCTTCTCTTATAATTAATGCTCCTTCCAAACGCTGGATGCCATCCCAAAGGAATGCCGTAAATTGTAAGCCTTGGTTATTTTGCGTTTGAACTTGCATAAGAATGTCAAAAGCTTTGATCTGAAAGCCGGCAATCATCTTACCGATTTTTGGTTATTATTCATTCCTAAAATAGACAAAGGCCACCTTATCAAGTCGAAGAGTTATAATTTGGTAAGAATAAGCATATATTTGGTTGTATTTTATTCAAATCTGGTAGCAAGCTATGGAAAGTAATTCATTGAGAATTGCCATTATCGATGATGAGGATTATGCCCGGGATGTAATCCGCAAATTTATCCAAAAAGATTTTCCGTCTATCCATATTGCCGGAGAAGCAGATAGTGTGCAAAGTGCCCGAAAACTATTGCAATCAATTGATGTTAATCTGGTCTTTCTGGATGTAAAAATGCAGGATGGCAGTGCTTTTGATTTGCTCGAACACTTCAAAACGCCTCGGTTTGAAGTCATTTTTGTCACTGCTTTTGATTCTTTTGCTTACCGAGCATTTCAGTTTAATGCGATCGACTACCTTCTCAAACCGATCGATCCAGACCAACTCATCAAGGCTGTTGAAAAGTATCAAAAACACTTTCAGGAAAACCAGTTTTCTAATAAACTAGACAACCTGATGAATACCATTCAGAGCCAACAATTCGAACGCATTGCACTTTCCTCCTCGGAGGGGCTCGTTTTTCTCCGATTAGAACAAATTTCCAGGCTTGAATCTGATGGTAATTATACCACCTTCCACACTACTTCTGGCGAAAAAATCCTGGTTTCCAAAACAATCAAAGAATACGAATCGCTACTTCCAGAAGATGTTTTCTTTCGAGTTCACCAGTCTCATATCGTTAATACCAATCACATTGCAAAAATATTGAGGGAAGATGGTGGCGCTGCCAAAATGGAAGACGGTACCTTGGTGCCGGTTTCGAGAAGGCGGAAAGACGCACTCATTCGTTTGCTTACGCAAAAAAGCCTTTAAAACGGCTTATAAATTGGTAAAACTACTGCCCATTTTTGAACAGTAGTTTCACCAATGCTTTATCCTACTAATTCTACTTTGTCATCATTGATGTGCAATGCACGCACTTCTTCAGCACGCGTACTAATCTCTTCGCTGCTGTTTTCAAGGCGTAAAACACCTCTTGGGCAAACAGCCGAACAAATACCACAACCTACACAAGAAGACCGGACAATATCTTGGCCTCTTTGCGCGTACCAGCGCACATCGATTCCCATTTCACAATAGGTCGAACAATTTCCGCAGGAAATACACTGCCCGCCATTAGTGGTAATCCGAAACCTTGATTGGAATCGCTGAACCAATCCCAAATAGGCTGCCAAAGGACAACCGAAGCGGCACCAGACTCGATTTCCCATAAGGGGATAAAAACCTGTACCCACCACCCCGGCAAAAGCAGATCCAATCAAAAAGCCGTACCAAGTCCGAATGGAGTCACTATTGATCGTTAGAAAAGAGGATTTTACAATCGTACTTGAACCCGTAAAATAGGTATACAAAGTAAGTACAGTCATTCCAATTGCAAAAACCAAGACACCATGAATGATCCAGCGCTCAAAACGCCAAGCACTCAAACTTTTATCGGATAACTGCCGATAAGGGTCCCCCATTGTTTCTGCCAAGCCACCACATCCACACACCCAACTACAATACCAACGCTTACCGAAAAAGTAAGTAAACAATGGCACACCAACTACAACCAATACAATACCCCATACCATCATAAAAACACCCAAACCACCACTATTCATCAGGCTTTTGATGTTCCAATCAAAAAAGAAAGTATAATTTAATGGCCAAATATTCTTAAAGTCGAAATAGGGCTGATTAAGTCGCACTAAAATTTCTGGGATCAAGAAAGCAAAAGACAACTGAAAAAACATCACAGAGCCTGTCCGAAGCATCTGGTATTTATTGTGTCGGTACTTAGCCAGCATTCGTACACCCATCACCAATACTATGACCGTGTACAACAAACCATACAAAAACCACTGACTTGCGTCATTACCGCTCAATGCTTTACTCACCGGATTTACGATCG
>JALEHC010000275.1 GCA_022763215.1 Saprospiraceae bacterium | reverse complement strand
ATCAGGCTAATCGTATGTGTACCAAGCGTAAAATCGTGATCAAAAGTAACTGTTTCCCAATTGTGCCATTCGCCCGTTTCCGGGAAATCCAACTGTGGTACAACAATCGCACCATCTACCTCTGCTTGCAGCCATCTATTTCCACTGTTGAGCGCATATCGAAAGCCCAATTGATGAATGCCTGCTTCTTCAATTTCTACAGTAAATTGAATTGTATCATTCCATCTGGTTTGATAATCCACAAATCCATCACCATAATATTGAGCCTGATTGTTTCGTACCAACCCATTGATGATGACAGTAGCCTCTTCTGCTTCGTAAGCTTCATCAAGACAAGCATCAATTGCATCTGGAATACCATCCTGATCAGAGTCCAGTACTTCGCCTTCACACTCACAATTGATATTGTAGCGGTCATTGACGGTATAAACATTTTGGTCGTCACAGGCTTGTCCTTCTCCATCACAATCACAGGCCAACAAGCCCACATCTGAGATTCCTCCTGTGGTGGCAAATGGCAAGCGTGCACTGCCATTATTGGTTGCATTGTTATTAAAATAGGTTTCTGCTTCTGCCACATTCACCAAAGGATCACCACCTTGCTGAATGATATCAAAACAAACAGTACCGACAGCTGTCGGGATTTGGTTGCTCAGTTGCTGACAACTGGCACCATCATCATCAAACAATAACACCAAGCTAAAAGCACCGGGCCGCGAAGCGGCATCAAAGCGATGCTCTTGCCAACCATTGGGAAGTCCAGCGGCACAAGCGACACTTGCGTGAAAATTGGCAGGCGTGTACGACTCAAAAGCCAAGGCTCGTTCGTTGTATTCCAGCAAAATAGATGCATTTCCGATTTCAGGATACGCATCTGTTGCTGCTTGCAGCATGATGTCTACACAATAAGATTCAAAGCCACAATCTTTTTGCCCTTGGAGCTCGACATTCAGCATTTGCGCCCCAGCGAAAGGAAGGAAGAGAAAAAGAAAGCTTATGATAGAAAATAGATATTTTTTCATTGGAAGAAATTTTAATGGGAGCACAAGGCTATTTCAATTCACCAATTTTTGATCGATTATTTTTCCACAACAAATCATCGGTCTGATTGACTTGTCCATCGGCATTTAGATCGGCCGCTTGATAAGCTGTTGGCTGCCCGTTGGCATTCTTGATCAAGTCAAAATCAGATGAATTAATGATGTGGTTGTTGTCTAGGTCGCCAGCAATCATCGTCCATGCATTACCGACCAATTTTTGCTGTTGCACACCGGCTGCCCGTGATAGTCCGGTCGTAAAGTCATACACAAAATTTGGTGCATTTGTGAGGATCGCTTCGTTGCTCATCACTGCCAAATGCGAGCGATGTAATACTGCAATTCGATAATAATCGTCTGGAACGCCTTCAAAATTGACGCCAGGGGTACCATCCAATTCCATTACAAAACCATCTTTGCGGAGCAAAGCAGCTTTTTGAGCAATGATCTGACTGAAGTCTTCTTCATCACGCAATTGCACCAGCAGCCAATCTACGGTGCCTTCCGGCAAATTGGTCAAGGCCTCATCACCTGCATAATTGAAAGGTGGTTGGTTGTATGGCTGATTGGCTGGTAGTAGCCCATTTAGCGCAAGCTGAGTGCTCATTTCCTGACTGCCATCGTAATACCCTTCCAGGAACACTCGCACCTGCAAACAAGCACATACGGTAGGTACTTGAGGCGTGTAATAACATTCTGGCGGAACCAGATTGGAAGGATTGATCAAGTTCGGGCGATTATTAATTAAACCCGGGCTCAGGAAAGTGCTGTTGAGAGAATTATCGCTTGCTCCAAGCCATTCCTGTAAAAGAGAAGCAAAAACAGTACGATAGTCATTTTGAAGCTGAGACGCATTGGGTGCCCCCGGATTATCCTGAATATTGAGATCAATATTGTCGCCATGAACACCTGCTTCTACGCCCTTACCAATGACAAACATTGAACTAAGCGTACCATGATCGGTGCCATAACTGCCATTTTGAATAATCTTACGACCAAATTCAGAGAAAATAACCGTCACCACTTTATTATCAAGGCCCAAACCTGCCAAATCATCCTGAAAAGCAGTCATAGCAGAGCCAATACCACCCAATAGCCCAGCATGGCGCCCTTGGGTAGTATCAAGTGGATCAACCTCGCCACCGTGTGTATCAAAGCCTCCAGTAGTCGCCATAAATATCTTGGTACGAGAGCCTCCATTCAACATTCGGGCAATGGTTTTGAGTTGATCGCCTAGATTATTGTTTGGATAGCTAACTGCATTCGTACCATTACCAAATGTTTCACTAATCCGTTGCGCATAGACATTTACGCTACTGTCGATCGACATAATGTGTTGTAACATTTCGCCATGCTCCGTATTTGGGAAGTCGGTCAAAGGAGCCCCTCCCAAGGAAGAAATCAAGGTATAAAAACCTGCTGGGTCTTGGCCAGATAAGTTGATTTCATAATTGTGCTCTTCGAAAGTATGGAAGCCCGTTGAGTTCATATTTCCGAATAAAATACCCAGTGGATCGGGCTCTCCAAGGAATGGATTTCCGGTATAACCGGGGTATCGATCCTGAAAAAATCGACCAACCCATCCCGTAGGAACATTACTCAGGTTACCACCACTTCCAGTCAACCAATTATCAAGTGACTTAAAGTGTGACTTATTTGGTTGTGCATAGCCTACCCGCTGAACAACGGAAAGCATACCATCGTCGTACAAATCTTTAAAACCACTTAATGCCGGGTGGAGACCAATCTGCTGCGCATCTGGCAGGTTTTGGTCAAGCGTAATCAGGGAATTTTCCGGAAGGCGAATATCTGGACGGAAATTAGCGTATTCCGACATTTGATTGAGCGGAACGGTAGTGTTGATTATGTCATTTCCTCCATTCAGGAAAATGATGACCATCGAGCGGTCAGTAACTTCACAAGGATTGAGGTACAAGGGGCTGGTAGCAGCCATAGACCGCACCGGAAGTCCGCCCGCCAAAAGTGGGTAAAAGCCAAGTGCAGCTGAATTTTTTAAGAAATGTCTTCTATTCATATTTAGACAATTGATCTTTTTTCAAAAAAATGGAGCTATTCACCGACACTAAAGCGTCTGGAATTCGGGTGAGGAAACAACCGCTTCAAACAAATCTGTCAAAGCAACTTTTACCGCACTGTCATCTCCTGATTGCAGATAGTCTTGCCATTCAAACATCCAGTTAATTGGACTAAGTTCGCCGAGCAGTTTTTGTCGAAAATATTCGTATCGCTCACCAGTTGGCATTTCCGGCAAGGTCAGTTCAAGCATTTGATTCACTAACTCATCAGCGTATTCTTGATGGATGAAGTTGTCTCGAAAGAAGTTTACTACATCGGCTTTAAAAGGTATCGTCCGATTATTTCTGACGGTTTTACCTTCGATAAGCGTATTGCTGATTTTGTAGCGGAAAGCAATGTTGGCCTGATCAAACCAAGACTTACTATAGCCCGGTGCTTTATAAAACCCAGGATATCCTTCAACCGAACTTGGATAGAATGAAAAGCCCATCGTTTTGAGATTGAAATCCAGGAAATAGCGGGCTGTTTGATCATAATAACCAGGATTATCATTCAGGGTACCTAGCTGGTTGGCATCAAATAGATTAATACTGGTCAGATAAAGCTCGAGTGGAGATTTGAGTTTTCCTCCAATAATTTCATTGGTACTATCGCCATCGTCTTCATCATAAAAATGAACGCTGGTCAGCAATGACGCTAAGGTATTTTGGATGTTATAACCATCATTGTAAAGCTGGGCTCCAAGCGGCTGAATAATATCTTGCTCTATTTCGTCGGTTAGGCGGTCTGAGACAAAGAAGCGATAAAGTCTTCTGGCAAAAGATTGTGCAGTAGCTTCTTTAGCAAACACCATATCGACAAACTCCTGAAATTCACGGTACATATCTTCTACGTTATGCGCACCTGTAATTTCCTGAAAGTCAAAAGCAGCACTAAAGGTTTTATTGCCGCGGTCGTGATTGTAAAAGCCAGCAGTTCCAGTAGCCAAGCCCGTTTCTGGATCTTTATTATCAAAATTGCTATCGCGAAAGCCAGTAAGCACTCTGGCTGCTTGCTGTATATCGTGCTCGGTGTAATTGGTATAATTACCGTCGCCGATTTGCTCTCCTTTTAGAATGGTAAAAAGCTCCAGAAATTCGCGGGCATAGTTTTCATTAGGACTTCCTTTTTTATTGGCGTTATTATTGAGATAGCGCTGCATTTTGCTATCCAGTGACACCTTGTAGGCCAATGTTTTGACGTTGCCTAATGCAAATAACTGAAAGAGTCGGACCAGATCGAATATACGCCAGTCGTTATCTATTTCTGTTACAAAAATCGAGTGCCAAAACAAGGTCATTTTGTGCCGAACCGAAGTATCGTGCAACATTTCATTGCACAGCCAAAACCAAACTGCATCGCGCTGACGACCACCATTACCGGGGTTTTCGTCATAATTGCCAGAAGTTAGCCAGGGATTATTGTTACCATTTACCCAATCGACCGGGCCTTCAGGATGTATAAAATCAGGAACCGTCAATAATTCCTGCACGGCCTGTACAGCCGTTTTATTCGCAAATTCTTCAATACGTTCTTTCGTTACCTGATAGGTAGCCCGGCGAAGTAGGTGAGCCGCCAGGCGCTTTCCCAGTAAGCCCGATCGCGTGTTTAATGAAGCCATTTAGATATAGTTTAGTTAGGCGGAATGAATCCGTTATTTAGCGTATTTTAGTTAAACTACATCCTGTGTTACCCCATTCAATGAGCACACGAATCCAATACCTGGATAGCACAGGAAAAGCAAAACCGGACAGTTTTTTTGGAGAATACTACTGCCTGATCGGCAATGGGATTCTATTGCGTAACTTAGGAGTATTATATATTGGCATTACTATTTGCCAGGGTGAGTCGTTGAATGGAAATTCTCCTTAAATATATAAATTTTATAGCTTGAAAGCTATGTGTGTATTAATTTTTATTTGGCTGATGTCTCACTTTCGTGAAATAGCCTTCTTATCTTATTATTTCCATTCCTGTACTTTCAATCTGATAATCTGTGTTTGTTGTCTTGTGTTGAAGTTATTGTCTGACACCAACCAGAGCTCGCTTTTGCTGCGCCCCCAGCACATTCCTTCCATATTGTCGATGCGCTTTAGTTTGCCGGATTTTATGTCATCATCGGCATTCCAGAGCAGCTCTGGCTCAAGTAGCCAGCTACGATCCAGATTTTTGCAAATATTTTCTTGGCCTACATTTTTGGCGGAAGCCAGATCAACTAGGTAGATACGGACGCTATTGCGTCCCAAATGTGGGAAATAAGCCCTTTCCAGCACCAATAGCTTTTGGTCTTTCCAATAGACTAGTTCTGTAATGCCATTACCTCCTTCTCCCAGGCTATCCAGATTGGCCAGGGGGTACGCATATTCTGCAATAGCTTGCCCGGTTTCTGCATCCAACTTGAGAATTCGGCTATTGTTGCACTTGCGTTCAGACTTTAGTGGTCGTTCAAGGCCCAGATATAGGTGTTTGCCGTCTGGCGAAAAGCACATGCCTTCCAGACCGCTATTGTGTTGCATTTTGCGGTATTTCTTAGGTAAGCTAATCTCTTTTGGTTCTTGTCCATTTACTACATTTTGGAAAAGTAAGGCTTTTTTGGAGCGTTCATCACTCAGATATAATTGCCTGGTATTTGGCTGTAGCCGAATGGACTCGTTTTCGCCTTGTTCGGGTTGTAGAAAAGTAATCCCAACAAAGTCCAACTCGCTTCGCTCGTTGAGTTGTGCGTGGTAGTAGCGCGCCGGAGGTTTATCAGCAATCAGGTAAACCATCTGTTGAGCAGTGTCGAATTCAATGCCCGACAGGCCTCCGATTCGCGTTTCCCGAAAGGGAGCATCATGCGTAACGATTTGAATTTGTTCAAATGAAAGTTGCAGATTTTGTGCTGGAAGCATCGTAACCGCACAAAAGAGAACGAAGGGAAGCAGGTGTCGCATCTTGGTTTATTTTAATTGAACAGCATTGTTTTCAAAAACTGCAAAAAGCGAATAATCAATCGGCTCATCCCGCATTTCGTCCATCTCGCCTTTGTAGATACTTACTTTATTGCCCTTT
>JALEHC010000274.1 GCA_022763215.1 Saprospiraceae bacterium | reverse complement strand
AATAAAACAAGTAAACTCTTTTTTGGCTAATGCGTTAGGGAATCATTCGGTTTTGTATTTGTCCCCGTGATTGATTCCATTCATAAATTGCTTCATAATAGCCTAGAAAGCAATTATTTAGTGTCTGAATTCTCGAATCCACACTTCAAAAAAACTAGTCAATTTAAGGAAGGTGTTCAGGATAGGTGAATTGGTCATAGAGTGCTTCTCAACTCTTTGTTTATCAACCAATTGAAGCTTTATAAAATTTCTGATATTCTTTGGGAGTATGTCCCGTAACTTCTTTAAATACTTTGTAGAAGGTAGATTTATTCTTAAACCCACACTGTAAGGCAACACCATACAAGGTCAAGTGACGAAAATCGTTACTGACAATCTTTTTCTTGGCTTCATCTACTCGGTAACCATTAATAAAATTCTGGAAATTACAGCCTGCGTGGTGATTGACGACCTGCGACAAATACTTCGTATTGGTCGCGATTTTATCGGCTACTTCTTTCAAACTTAAATTAGGGTTCAGAAACAACTTTTCGCGTTCTACAATAGAGCGCAGACGGAAATATAATTTCACCTCTTCTACGCCTTTCAGACTACTTGAACTATACTTTTCATCTATCTGTAGAAGCGGAATATCCTCCGTTCCATTCGTTTTATCACCATCAACTTCAAAAGCAATGAAATTGGTAAGTTCCTGACCTTCATCAAAAACCGGATGAATAGCCAGCTTACAAATGTACTTTTCACCGTTTTTACGGTAGTTGGTGATCTCGTCTGAAAACGGAATTTGTTGTTCTAATCCTCTTCGAATCCTCAATATCACTTCTCCTTCGGTTTCGGGACCTTGCAATAAGCTCGGCTTTTTTCCGATCACTTCCGACAGGGTATAACCCGTGATTGTCGTAAAGCCATCATTTACCCAGAGTATGTGACGATCGGGGTCGGTAAGTATTACTGCAATACTTGGTAACATGACAATATTTTTTGTTTGTTTAATCTTTTTTGTTTAAACCCCTAACAACTCTAAACAAAAGCAAATCTCTGATTTACAATAAGTAAGATAGTCTAAATAAACCCAAAATGCGAATAATAATTGTCAATTCTGGTATGAATAAAAATCAATGCTTTCAAATGTTAAATGCCTTTTCCAACTAGAGCCCTCTATAACAAGGAGCAGCCTGATTTTTTATTTTCAGGGGTATTTTGGAGCCTTTTCCCTAACAAGTGTTAAACTTATTGAAAGCTTTTATCAAGCTACAATTCTGGTAATTTTGACGCTTTCCGTCGTTTTTTTCTATCTTCTTAATATATTTGACAATTGATCAATTCATACACCAGTTCATCTGCCTATGTCCACCTGGTTAACATATCCTCTACATACCAACTTGCTGTACACTTTGCCTTCTTTTCCGGCTTTCCTCGACTTTACAGAAATTCACCCGGAAAAAACGGATGACTTTGCACTTTCTTGTTTACAGCAACTTCTTGATCAAGAATCATTTAAGCACGAGCTTGAAGCTAATTTTAATATTCAGCGACAGCTCGAATTTGTCTATTTCCAACAAAGAAATCATGAACGACTAAAAGGGGGCAATGCCGTGGCCATTGGCTTCCCTTATTTCACCGCTATTAAAGACAACAACACCATTTTTAGTCCTATTGTCACCTGGAATCTCCGGCTTTCGCCAAATCCACATCGGCTAAATCACTGGTTTTTACAATATTCGGCAATTCCTCCTCAAGCCAACATCAATGAATCCTTGTTGCAATGGATGGAAAATCACTTTCAGGTAGACTTGTCTGGGCTTCGTGCACATAATGATTTTAGTGCCAGTGGCTTGCTCAATTTGCTTCGCCAACTTCAAGATATCGTGGGCTTCGAATGGACCGAACAGCTCTCTATTCAGGCTTGTCCTTCTCCTGCTCAACTCGACGAAATCCCGCCCAATGGAAAGCTTTTTTGGTCAGGTGTTTTTGGCAATTTACACCAACAGGCGGAATTTCATACTCCGGATCAAAATTTACAATTAACTGACTTAAAACCTGCGGAACATACACTGGGTTTGCTTTCGCTAAATGAGCAACAGACGGCATCCTGTCAGTTAGCCATGCAACATCCCTTGAGTCTGATTTCCGGCCCTGCTGGCTCCGGAAAGTCTTATTGTTTGGCTCATTTGGCTACTCATGCGCTCGCTAATGGCCAAAAAACGTTGGTCTTGTCCACTGCTCTTCCGGCACTGAAAGAAATTCAGCAACAACTGGCTCCTTTTGATCTCTATTATCTCCATTACTTGCTTCAATCACCAGAAAATGATCGCTCTTCTTTGCTGGAATTGCTCAAAGCTGCCGCTCAAAACCTCGAGCCGACGGAAGCAATGGACGAGGCGGCGTACATGCGCTGGCTGGAAAAGACCAATCGGCTCTACCAAAAATATGCAACTCCTTATCGAGAAATACATAAAGCCGTATTTAATGGAAATAGCTGGACGGAAAGTGTGGGCGTTTTCCTCCAAAACGATCGCCATGCCGGAAAAGAATTACTGGCCAGCCAACTCAATTCGACCGAGTTTGAATTTAGTCCAGAGGAATACCCTCGCTTACAACAAGAAATTCAGACCAGCCAAATGGCTTTTCAGCAAGTCCAAACGCTTCAGCATCCGCTCAACCAGCTTCATCCCCGCGTTTTCACGCAAATGAAACAAGAGGATGCCTTCACTTTCGTGAAAGATAAAACCGAGCAATTACTGGACAAAACCACTCGACTTCATCAGCGCTTTATTCACAAATCGCAGCTTTACAACGATCGACTTTTCCGCTATTACGAATCGCAATACCAAAAACTCTTTCAGCAAAAGAATAAATTATTGGAAGTCATTGCTGAAAACCGACTGCAATTTGAAGAAGACTATTTCACGGCCAGCGCAGCTACTTTACGCTTAAAAGGTATTTTCAGCTCCCGCTCCAAAGAGATTATGGCCGCCAAGGAAAATACCATCGAACAATTTGAACGCATTCAACTGGTTCATAACCAACATGAGTTGTTTGAATTTAATTTTCCTTCCGAAAAGGAAAGTCGGGATATTCGAAAAATCAAACAATCGCTGGAAGCATTTGCGGAAGCACTTGAAAACTGGCGTCAGCAAATTCCTACACGCGTACAAGAGGAAATGAATCGCCTCAATCACAAAACAGTTGCACCTCAACTAGGCTTTAAAGATCAAATCGAAGAACTCGAACAATCACTCGAACGCCTGGTCGAACAAATTAACGAGACTGAAATTCTGAAAAACCCACTTAAAAATCAGATGCTAACGATTCCGAAAAGGCTTCGCCATCTAGAAGCAATTACGGACCGTATCGAAAATATTCAATTTAACCTCCGCGATTTTCAAGCGTTTTATAGTTGGCAACGCCATTGGCTATCCATTAGTGCCACCGGACAAAAAGTTGTTAAAGCACTCATCAAAGTGAAAGCGACGCAGTGGGAAGCGGCCTTCAATAGCTGGTATGTCAATAATGCGCTCTTGCGCGCTTATAGCCCGCTACTTCCTGGCGAAACGATGGACTACGCGGAAGTAAGCCAACTCCTCGCAGAAGGCCCTAATAGACTAGTGCCAAGAATTAAAACATACTGGCAACACCACAAAGCAGAACAACTTAAAGCGCTCAAGCGCAAGGACAAACGCTTGTTTTATCAGCTTTTCAGCAAAAAAAATCTCGAACTTAGTCTTGAACAAGACTGGAAGCAATGGTTCCAAGATAGTATTGCTGCCCTTACAGACGTGATACCGGTTTTGTTTACCAGTGTGGAGGTCATTACCCACAATCTTCAGCCAGAAAAACCAATCTTTGACTATATCCTGGTCGATGAGGCCCAAGAATTGAATCCTGCTACCCTATTTTTCCTGCAACAACTCGGCCATAGAGTTGTTCTAGCCGCAGAAATGCCGCTACTACAAACCAAACCAAAGTTGTGGCAGTACCTTCAAGAATCAGCGGCCATTACGCCTGCTCTCCGAACAATTATTGAAGAGCGCCCTGGCGATGTTTTGCAGCAGCGAACAACAAAGGAAACAAGTCAACCAGCCTTATTTTATGAGCAGGTCGATGGGCGTTTTGATGAAAATGAAAAGATCAATGAAGCCGAAGCACAATATGTTATTCATGTCTTGAATCAGATTCAAAAAACACCTCAGCAAACCTATCCGAGCACAGGTATTGCAACTTTTACGGTGGAACAACGCAACCTTATACTCCGATATTTGCATGATATCAGGCGTCGTGATAAACAGGGCGCAGAAAAAATCAAACAACTAGAACGCAATGGTCTGGGCGTATTTCACCTCAGTGAATTGCATGGCCAACATTTTGATATTATGATCATATCCACCACTTTTGGAGCTATTGATTTGCAAGGTAATATCAGCAAACAAATTCAGGAAATTGATTTGCCGGAAGGCCAAAAGCTATTGCGTATTCTGTTGAGCAGAGCCAGAAAGCAGCTATTTGTCGCTAATTCGATTCCAAAAGAAAAGCTTCACACTTTTTGCCAACAAACAGAAAACCCAGGTCGTTTTCTGCTCGCAAATGCCTATGCTTATTATGAAGCTGCCAGCCAGCAACAAGCTGACGAACAAGCACAAGTACAGGCGAAACTCCAAACCGTTTGGCCAAAGCCAGAAAGAACCCTGTTTGGACATACTTTTGCAGAAGAGGTGGCCGAAGCACTTCGCCCCTATTTACAAGAAGGCCGAATCAAAACCAATATTTTTGGTGAGCCTTACCACTTCCCCATTCTGATCGAACCAGAAAATGAACGATTTGAAGCTATTGTCATAAAGCTGGACGGTTGCTGGTTGCATCAAGCTTATCCAGATTTTCAGCGCGAAGTGCAATATGATGAAGAGGTAAAAAAATGTGGCTATCACATCCTTTCGGTTTGGTCAAATAGCTGGTGGAAATCACCAGAGGAAGAAGTGAGAAAGCTGGCCAGTACAATTATCAAGATTGATCAGAAAAACCAACAAACATTGGAATAATCAGCAGGCCCGTAGCGACCTGCTGAGTTATTTGTTTTACTTCATTCGAGTATATTCAATCGAAGAACTAGAATAAATTTTGTGGGTTTGTTTTTGGAAATCGGCTTCCTTCGCATCAAAAATATTTTTAACGAAAGTCTGCGGATTCAAATCAATATACGGAAACCAGCTACTTTGAATTTGTATCTGAATTTTATGGCCTTTCTTAAAGGTGTGATATACATCCTGTAATTTAAAAGATACCTCCGTCGGCCGCTCCGGTACAAAGGGTTCTGGTTTCTCAAAACTATTTCTGTATCGACCACGCATTACCTCCGAACGCACCATCATGTGGTAATTTCCCATCCGAAGATGGTCTTGTGTTTCTTGATAATCTTCATGATCAGGTGGAAAAATATCAATTAGCTTTACCACCCAATCTGCATCGGTTCCCGTGGTCGACACCAATAAATTGGCCATAATTGGGCCGGCAAGGGTAACATCCTCCGTCAAAACAGGCGTTTCAAAGGTAATTACATCGGGGCGCCTTGCGGCAAATCGTTGATCGTCGGTCATAAACTTCCGGGGCGTAAACACCACCTTGATATCTTCGCTATAAGGAACCGGATTAGCTGGATCACTTCTAAGTACAGGACAAAAGTCCAATATGATTAAATAAGCTCAAAAAGTTGAGCATTTTATGTTTGATAAAATCGAGTCCAAGCCTAAAGATACTT
>JALEHC010000273.1 GCA_022763215.1 Saprospiraceae bacterium | reverse complement strand
TCATTACGATATTGGCTCGGATCTTGATTTCGCCTTTACGCCTTTCGGCAGATAGATTCGGCAAATCTGACATGGCCATAAACCGATGCGTTTGTGGCTCCAAAATATCGATGATAAACCCAGGGATTTCCATCACTACACCATCGCCCATGATGTCTTTACCAGGAATGACCCAAATTTGAGTACTAGCCATGATCTGTGCCTGACGATTAGTGTATGGGCTAAGCATTTCTATGGTGATCAATTTGGGACGCTCTAAATCCAATTCTGCAACAAATTTAGCTGCGGTTTCATCTGAAAGCTGGGTGTAGCGATTGTGCGCTTCTTTCATGATTTTACTGGTATTGCCGGTACTGCCATCCGTTAATCCTTGATCGAGAATCTGTCCGGTGTCAGCATCTCGAACAATTACAAGGGCACTACCTATTGACGAACCAATAAATTTGGCATCTTTTGCTTTAGCGCGGATGGTCACTTTTGTCGCATTTTGCGAAAGCAAAGGAAAAGTGGAAAATATAGTGAAAAGAAGAAGGAATAATCTCATCAAAATTCGGGTTGTTTTATTTTGAAGGCAACTCGTACGCCAAGTGAGTATAGGCTCCGATTGAGCGAATTATCTTTCAAAAGGCCCTTAAACCAAAACTGGAACGTAGGTTGTATGACGAGTGCAAAGTTTTCGCCCAAGGCGCGTTCCCAGCCCATAGCCGACTGAAATGCAAAATTGAGGCGGTTGTATTCATTATTATCTTGAGGCTCGTTGTCGGTTACTTCCCGATCGCCAAAGTAGAAAACCGTATCAATGGAGTTGTTGAGGTTGTAACTAGCGGATGCGCCAAGCATAAAAAAGATTTCACTACCCTTGCTAAGTTCCTGATAAAACTGAAAGTCCATCGGAATTTCAATATAGCTACTTTGGTATACGAAGCGCCAATCTACTGCATCGCGTGGATTCGGTGCTACGGTAGGTATGGTATCTCGAATGGTCTGATAGCCGGAATTCATATAATTTAGCGCAAGCTGGAAACCTAGTTTTTCACTGCGCCAATTTGCAAAAACACCTGCTGCATAAGAGAATTTCCAGGTTTCTCGGTTATTAATTTGCATGACTTCCCGTTCGGAAATATTGTCGAATGCAATCAAGCGTGCACCTGAAAAGTTAGGGTATAAGCCGACACCATACCCAAAACGCGATTGCCCGGATAAAAAAGTGGCAGCTAGGCACAAAAAGCTACACAAAACGATATGCTTCATGAATTTTATTCTTTTAATGAGCAAAAACTGTAGCTTAATAACGCAACAAAGCAGGCTTTAGTCTTGCTTCTTTTTCCAATCCTCATTGAGCAAACCACGTTTTTCGAAGTCTGTCAATACGGCTTTCATAACTTCCTTGGTCATCATTTTGGCCATTACACCAGAGAGGTAATACTTCCAGAATAATTTTCCGAAAGCTTGCATCAACCCGGCTGATATTTTTCCCCAAACAGAGCTGCGGTAGTGCTGCTCCATCATTTCTTCTACCTTTTCCTCGAGTTTGATTTGTTCGGAGGTTGGCCTAATATAATCGTAGTTAAACAGATTGATCAACACTTCCGTGAAACGTCGATTCATGCCTTTTTCAAGCTGGAAAATAACTTTAGGAGAAATCTTTTCTCTGGTCGGAATACCAAGTGCATCCGTCTCGATTTTGGTGCGATCAAAATCGATATCCGGAATAATTGGGTAGCCTTCGCGCTCTGGGTTATAATAGCGCATATATTTTTCATCACCTTCTTCCCAATCGCTGAATACTTCCATCTGAGTAGCTTTCTTTTCTGGCACAATAAAATAATTGCGCAGAAAGCTCTGACAGTTTTTGCGCCCCAGCTGAAAGTCGTGCTCCCTGAATTTTTTGCTAAAAAATCCACCAAATCCGCCCAGCGAACCACAAGCGATCGGGTAGGGGTCACCGCCCCGACTTGGAAATACCATGCGTCGAGAGTAGTCATTAGACAAGCCTTTGATCAAGTCATTTTCCTTCATCATAGCTTGGCCTCGGATCGCACCCAGAATACTTGGGACCAATTCGAGTAATTTGCTGGGATGACTTACATGACCTTCCGCTTCCGTGAAGTTTGGAAAAGGGTCGATCATAAGTACTGCATAGGCGGCGTCTTTTTCGTATTTCTCCTCGAGTACATCAATGATTTCGCCGAAAGGCTCATTGTTGACTGTACCGCCATCAATTGCAACAAAATTAAAAGGATCTTCTTCCGTATTGATGTCGATTCCGATGTTTTCCGGATTGAATTCAATATTTCGAGATTGGAACATTCGTTTGACCATGCCCTTGATATAAGCGAGGCTCGTACCTTTTAGTAGTCTTGATTTCAAACCGATTGGAAATGCACCGGTTGCTTTGGCACATTCCATCAACAACAATCGATCTTCCTCTTTTTTTGGATCAAACGGGATGACGTGATCTGGTGCATTTTCACCTGCATTGACCATAAAGTGAGCAACACCTTTATGCAAGTGCATACGGTGTGCTGGTTTGGTCGGACGCGTAAGATCACGAGGTTTATCATTGTCAAAAAAGTTGACATCGATTGGAATGCCACGCAAACTACAGATGGTCATAATGACCTCCAGGTTGGGCGAAATATAAGGCGGGAGTTGACGTGGTTCTCCAGAAACTTCTGCTGCTCGAAGAGCAATTTGGTCGATAGGTTCAGAATTGAGGACAGAAGGAACACCCATTTCCTCACGAATATCGCGGGTATCCATCATTTGTTCGAGGGTGGATTTTCCTATGCCATCGTTTAGGTTGACCCAGCAGTCGTACAATTTATTTCGGATAATGGGCGCATTAATATCATGAACCGGCTGCATATCGTCAAACATGGCGAGGGTAGTCATCGCTGAAGTCATACCACCTGCAGATGCACCACCGATTACTTCTATGACCACATCGTGCATAGGGATAGAAGCATCATAATCGGGATGATCTTCTCCCAATTCTCGGTTCTTTTGTTTGGCTTGTTCCCATTTCTCGAGTGTTTCGAGCAAATAGTCCATAACACCAGCTGTGTAGGCACCTGCTGATACAGCTCCTGCCATGGCAATACCAATTTTGAATACTTTCCTTGTAGGCGTCGATGTTTCCATTTGTTAAATTGTATACCTTTCTTATTCTGATTTTTCCTGACCACCAAAATAGTAATTCAATCCGATTCGAAAGGTAGAACCAAAGCTTACATTAAAATTTGTACTTTCATTTGGTGTATTCAGGTTTTGAAAAGTGTTATTGCTCTGATTTTCGTTAACTTCCCGATCTACATCTGAATAATTCAGCCCGCCAATGCTGGCTTCTAAAGCAAGAGAAGGGGTGACAAAATAGTAAAAGGTAGGATTTACACTAGCCTGAAATGTCGTAATGTCTGCTGAAGTTACCTCAGTATTATCCTCTTCTTGAGTTTCTTTACCCAAACCATAACCCAGGCTAAGATCAAACAAAAAACCAGCTTTATCTGTAAGTGGTGTATAGTAGCGTAAAAAAGGGCCAATCACAAATTGTTGCTGCTGCTGTTGACTACCTGTTAGCTGAATATTGACGTTTTCGGAAAAATCATTTTTCTGTAATTCGTAAAGGTAAGAAAACTGAATCCCACCAGCCAGATGCTCTGAAAAGATATAGCCAATTTGTGGAGAGAAATTGAAGCGATTAATTGTGGTTTCTGCTTCCAAAGCTATCTGCTCAAAGTCATTATTCACAACAACGACAGTCGTAAATGTACTTTTATTACGATTAAACTGACCTTCGATACTTCCGGAAAGAAAAAAGCGGCCTTTTTCAATTTGTGCTTGCAATAAAAGTGGGCTGATTAGGCAAATTAAAATAAAGACTTTCTTGTAAATCATAGCTTATATTTTGATGTCTAAGATACTATGGAGACATCAAACGAACAAGCTTCGCATCTTTATTCCTTTGCCCAAATTCAAGTTGTATTCCTATTCCTAGCACCGGCTGGTAGCCTGAAGAGTACTGCAACGCATCCAATTCTGGTTTGATGCGTAGGCTCAAGTCATCGCTTACATCAAATTGTTGTAAATGGCAATCTACAAACGCTTCAATAGATTGAAGGGCATAAACAAATACAAGTCCAATGTAGGATAGCTGTCTATTTTTGTCAAATTGGTCTCGCAGCGTAATCAATGAGTTGAGATTACCAATAGCAGTACCTGTAAATTCGTGGGTTTCACTATTTCGTTCTGCCGTCAATGCAGTTTGTAGGCGATTATAAAGCCCGGTATTGTAGTCAATCAAATACACCATACCACCCAAAGCACCGTATACCAGCGGCACTTTCCACCAGCGGCCATTGTACACTTGACCTGCTCCTGGTAGAGCAAGAGATAAGAAAGCCGCTCGTTTAGGACTTTTTTCTTTCTTCAGATTTTTGAAATCAATTTGAACTGTAGTGTCTTTTTGTATTTGGATAGTATCTATTTCTTGGGCATGTACCCAAACGATACACATCAGACCTACTATGCAGCTTATGAGTTGCTTCATGCAGTTGTTTTTCTTAGCAAACGCAGCCTGTCGGCAAATGATGCTTTGAACAGACTACTTTTGCATTTTATTCACTATTGCTCGACACATTTATAGAAATGCTCTAATTCATCACTGGAAGTAAAAGGGATCACAATTTGCCCTTTTCCGTCTTCATCTATGCTGATACGAATCTTACCAGAACCGAAGAATTCTTTGAAGTTTTGCAGTACTTCTTTGTATTCTTCCTGCACAGCAGCTTGTTTTTTAGCGCTTTCCTTCTTTTTGGGTTGAGAAGAATAAGCACGTGCCATTTTTTCAGCTTCCCGTACCGAAGTTTTCTTCTCCAGAATTTTATCGAGTAATTCTTTCTGCAATAATTTGTCCTTGATCCCCTTGATGGCCTTCGCATGTCCCATGGAAATAGCGTCCGTTTTGAGCGCATTAATCACATCGGGGTGCATATCGAGTAAGCCGAGGTAATTGGTAATTGTACTCCGTTTTTTACCTACTCGTTCGGCTAATTGTTCATCAATCAGATCAAACTCTTCCTTAAGGCGATAGTAGGAAACTGCAATTTCGAAAGCATTCAGGTCTTCTCGCTGAATATTTTCGATCAAAGCCATTTCCATCAATTCCTGATCGTTGACAACGCGCAGGTAAGCAGGCACTTTTTCGAGTCCGGCTAGTTGAGAAGCCCGCCAACGACGTTCACCTGAAATGATTTGATAAACACCATCTTCAAAGCGTCGCAGGGTTAGGGGTTGAATGACTCCGTGCACCTTGATGGAGTCTGCTAATTCCTGCAAAGCTTCCTGATCAAAGTCTTTACGCGGCTGATCGGGGTTGGCTTGAATTTGTTTTATTGGAATCATGGCGAAATTGGAGGACATGGTACGAATGGTTTCCTCCGGGTTTTCGGCCATTTTCTCATCAATCTTTGTTGGAAACAAATCATCTAAACTACTGCCCAGGCTGCTTCTGTTTACTTTCTTTTTTCCTAGTCTTTTTGCCATTTGACTTGTTTATTTTTCTTCAAATCGGATGGGCAAAGTTAATGATTTTTGAGTGGAATGATGGGGGAGTTTTGAAAAAAGGGAAAATGTGTTTGGGATATTGGAAATTA
>JALEHC010000272.1 GCA_022763215.1 Saprospiraceae bacterium | reverse complement strand
CGCACCGCCTCGACTTGTCTAATTTGCCGCAAGGCGCTTACTGGGTACAAGTACAAAGTGCGAGTGGTCAGAAAACGATGAAACTGATTAAGCAGTAATCATTGGATAGAAAAAGAAGGCAGCATTAAAATGCTATTTGCCTGATTTTTATTATAGAAAAGAGCCTCTGGAAATACCTTTCCAGGGGCTTTTTTATGATCGCTTAGAATGGATATACCCATTAGAGGGGATTGATCGATTATATTAACTTTACTACGTTGGACGGTCAGAAGGAATATTTGAAGGACGATGTACTGTTAGATTGTTAAATAAGGTCCAAAATTTGGAAAAAAGAAGCAATATGGAGCAAATGAAGTTGGCTATGCTAGATGATCATCCGATTATGCTGGATGGATTGATGCAACTCTTGGAAGGAAATGAGCGATTTGAAGTGATTGCACAGTGTACAACCTACGAACAGCTGATGGAGGTGCTGGGTGGAGCTTGTGATATTTTGATTTTGGATCTGAATATCAGAGGAAAGGATAGTTTAAAGAAGCTTGAGGAGATTCGATTTAGGAAACCCCGATTAAAAGTTTTGATTTTTTCTTCCTACCATCAACCTTCCACGATCAAACGATCGGCGGATGCTGGGGTAGAAGGGTATTTGCTAAAAGATACGGACCGTGAAGAATTGCTGAGGGCCTTAAATACAATTGCGGATGGAGGGACTTATTTCGTCGGCGGAAAGGCGCGTCCTGTTCATTCTGCTAATTTGGTCAACAAAAAAACGAATTTTGAGGATGTGTTTGTAAAAACGTATAAGCTGACTTCGCGGGAGGAAGAAGTGATGCGAGCTATTGTGGAAGGCTTAGAAAACCAGGCTATTGCAGATCGTTTGTTTATTAGTATTCATACGGTGCAGACCCATCGGAAGCGAATTTTTAAGAAATTGGGGGTACATTCTGCTACTGAATTGGTGAAAATGTTGCTGGAGCAAAAACAGAATTATTAAGTAAATTGAAAAGAGAAAGAACTTCCCTTTTGGGAAGATTGAAACTCGAAGGAGGCATCAAATAATTGTGCCCTCGCCTGAATACTTTGTAGCCCAATTCCTCCGGGCAAAATATCAGTGTCAAACCCCTGGCCATTGTCTTTAAAAACAAAACCAAATCGCGGCATTGTATTGACCTTTAGGTCTACTTTCGTGGCATCGGAATGCTTGAGGGTGTTGTTAAACAATTCTTGCAGTGTTAGGTAGACTGCTTGCTTTTCTCGTTTGTTGAGTTGGTTTTTCCAAGGTTCTGGGAGATTCGTTTGAATATTTAGTCGAGTTTGTTGCTCCAGATTATAACAAAGGTCTTCAATAGCTTCTATAATGGACATATTTTGAAGCTGAGGTGGAGCAATATCGTGAGAAAAGGAACGAATATCATCGGCAATTTGGGAGACTTGTTGAAGTATTTCGGTTTCTAGTTTTTGCTTTTGAGGGAAACGCTTGGATAGTTTCATTTTTAAAAGTGCAATTTGAATACTGATACCGTCGTGCAGTTGTCTGGAAAGGCGCGCCCGTTCTTCCAATTGACCATCCAACAATGCATTAGCAGCTGATAATTTGGATTGGGTGAGCTCTTCCTGAAGGGTAATGTTTTTGACGAAAGTCAAGCGGATCTGATTGCTGAAAATAGATAAAAGCATCACAAAATCGAGGAAAATAAAGAGCAAGGTCGTTTCCAAACCCCACAATGTGTCGATAGAACCCAGTTGTTCGAGCATGAACATGATGATAGCGAAAATGCTAAAACCGAAGCCCAACAGAAATACAAAACTGCCCCAGTTTTTTTTGCGGAAGATAATATATATGGAAGTGCCAATAATCATCAGCGTAGTTAGTATCAATACGACTAGCCCAAACCGACCAATAAACACCTTAAATGAAGTAGAAAGGAAAAGGCGAAACAGCACATTCGGTGCAAATAGGAAGAGCAGCAGGAATTGAATAACATTAAAGAAACGATGCAGAAAAGGCGTATGGATGGCAGTATCCATGTATAGTTTGGTCATTTGAAGCAGACTCACAAAATAAAGCACTACAAAAAGATACCCAACCCCGTTCCAGTAGGGCGTATTGGGCCACAAGTACATAAAGCCATAGCCAGTGATGAGCAATACCATCAGCATACAAGAGACACAATAAAGGGCAAAACTCAGTAAGAGCGGATGACGCGAAATAAAAGCAATGAAGGAAACAATCACCGTAATACAAACAAGAAAGCCAAAAAACAAGCTGAAGCGGAAGTTCTCGTTGCGGTCTTGGCGATTAAAATAGCTTGCTTCTTGGATTTGAGTATTCAGCGTAATCGTTTCTCCAATCATTCTTATTGCAATAAATACTTCTGCACTTTCACCTTCAGAGAGCTGAATTGGAAATAAATAAAAAGGATGATAAATCCTTCTTCTGTTGAAGGGGTGAAAATCACCCATAAGTTTTGAGCTATCAATTTGTTGCTCTTTGATGGCAAAAAACTTCAGTTCATTTGCGCGAACTTCTCGGACTTGAATGACCAGCTTTTTGGGGGTATTTGTTTCATTTTTAAGCTTCAACTTTACCCAAATTGTGCCTAACGAAAAAAAAGAGCCATCGGTTTGTTGAAGTGCTTCGAATGCATCATCATTCAGATGGCGCACTTCTTTTAGCAGCATGCGCTCGGATGAGCTTTCGAGATAGTACCCGATGTCAAGCAAATCAATTTTTGTAAAAGCAGAATCAATAGATAGGGTAGGGATATAGGTTTGCCCCTGAGCAGAGGCAAAAAAGACAATACAAATGATATATAGGGCAGTTAGGCGCAAGTTTTCTCTAAAAGTTCATGAACTGAAAATACCTTCTGGAGGGGATAGGAAAAAATATTAAATGCTGATAGTTTTGAGCAATGCTAAAGTAAATAGAACTACTCACTTTAGCTTTCAAAGCATGCTTATGGCATAGCAAATACTTCTCGTCACTCCCCCCGTAAGAAACGACTGTCCTGAAGGTATTCAGACACAAATAATCGATAAGATAACAATAATTGAGCGTTTATGAAAAAACTTTACACGTACACGGTACTCCTATTTCTTTTGGGAGGCGTTTTGAGTTCTTGCTTTAAAGATCGAAACCTTACAAATGATGGCGAAATGGCGCTAAATAATCAGATTCTTTTGCCCGCAGGTTCTTTCCAGTTGGAAGAGTCAGAAGTCACGCTTGACGACGATTTGCAGGTAAATAATAATGGTAGTGCCGGCGGCATGCGAATGGAGCCAGGAGCTACGATGAGCACTGCTATTAGTTTTAATGCCGCCAATGCCAATGTAACCCATGCCGGTATTCGCTTCGGCAACTCAGGCGGTATTTGGGCGGTTCCTATTCCAGAAGCGGATGGTAATGCCTCGGGTACGCTCATCGTTCCAATGCAAATCCCGCCGGAAATCTGCAATCAGATCAGCCGAATTTGTCACGACATCAAGTGTTATGAATTTGCTATAGCAAATGATGGCTCTGGCGAATGGAATATTTCCAGAGGGAATATCAATGACATCATTCTGGGGTGTGCAGCATGCGACGAGCCTTCCTGCCAAGACTTGGCACCTTCTTGCGATTGTGATATTAATGAATGGAATGCGCAGGGGACTTCCATTTTTGACAACACCTTCAATATTACTACCGAAGCAGAATATTGCGATTGGTTTAATAATGTTTGGAGGCCTTGGTATGAAGGCTTTCTGGAGTGTTTGCCTGCCTTTGGTGTGCCGGAAGCAGAGCAAGAAATACTTCGCACTCAGTACGAGTCCCTGTTATTGAGCCTCAGTGCTCCTGGTTGGGACTGTTAGATATAATCAGAGAAAACATAAACATCCTTTAACGCTAAACTTGAAACTCATGAAATTGAACATACTATTACTTTTCTCTTTTTTGCTTTTCGCAAATATGCTACACGCACAAGACCTGATAAT
>JALEHC010000271.1 GCA_022763215.1 Saprospiraceae bacterium | reverse complement strand
CCTGTCGATATGAAGCTGCCCGTTTTGGTTCGCGATTTATTCGTGATGGCCGTTTTTGGAGGCGCATTGCAGTTGTTGTCTAATCATAAAAAATATTTAGGTGTCGGATTGGCTGCGTTGTCACTGGCACTTTTTGGATATTTCCAACTGGCACTTACGCACTCTTTCGAGCAAATGCAGGGCGAGGTTTCGCTTACGCGAAATGTTGATCCAGAGGCAGAGTTGCTGGTAGAAGTGAGTGAGGGCTTCACGGTGGATGATTTGACGAAAGTCGCACAAAAATACGGCTTGCAGTATGAGCGGGCTTTCTTTCCGAAAGATGCCGACTTTACCGATTTAGATGACTACTATACCGTGAATATTCCAGATGAGCGGCTAAGCGCTTTTGATGAAATTGTGGTCGCACTTCAAAATACTGGTAAAGTAGATTGGATAGAAGAAAATGAAATTGTGCAACTTGACCCGATGGAGGTCGGCCAAACAAATACCATAAACCGAAAATTTGGTGTTAACGATCCTGGTCTGGATCAAATGTGGGGCTTTGAAGCCATGAATATTGATCAATTGTATCAGTTTATTCGTGATAATAAGGTAAAGCCTAAGAAAAAAGCGGTAGTTGCTATTCTTGATACTGGTGTAGATGCCGGACATGAGGATCTCAAAGGTAACTTTAAGTCTATTCGCAGTAAATATGATAATGATCCGCGTGGTCATGGTACGCATTGTGCAGGTATTGCAGGAGCTGTTTCCAACAATGGGAAAGGAATTGCTTCTTATGCTCCGAATAATAACTTTGTACAATTGACGAGTATCAAGGTACTCAATGCTTCGGGTATGGGAACGCAACAGAGTATTATTAAAGGTATGCTGGAAGCAGCTGATAATAAAGTAGATGTCATTTCTATGAGTTTGGGCGGTCGTTCTAACCAAAGCCGTCAAAGAGCCTACAGCAAAGCTGTAAAATATGCAAATGATAAAAAGGTAATTGTGGTGGCTGCCGCCGGAAATTCGAGAATGAATGCAAAGGACTATACCCCTGTGAATGCAAAAGGTGTAATTGGAGTAGCTGCTATTGATAACAATCTTGATCTGGCTTCTTTTTCCAATACGGTTAACGATATTAAGATGGGACTGGCTGCACCAGGCGTAAACATTTATTCGACCATTCCTAATAGCAATTATGGTGCTTATAATGGTACATCAATGGCTTGTCCATATGTTGCTGGTTTTATTGGAGTCATGAAAGCTATTCAGCCAGAGATAACCACTAAAGAGGCACATCAGATATTAAATAGTACCGGTAAAGCAACGAAAGCCGGTAAGCGTTCCGGAAATCTTATTCAACCTGCACAGGCATTGCAGAAAATGTTAAAGTAATATGCTGAAGAAATTTAAGGATATGGTTGGAATTGAAGGCGTAAAGCTCAAGCTGGAAATTCCAACGGAAGTTAAGGAGCGAGACCATAATATTAAAGGCACGCTTTACTTCCTTTCCAAACGCAATCATACCGTTTCTGAGATACAACTGCGTTTGATTGAAAAGTATAGTCGAGGACGTGGTGACCAGAAATTGACGGATGAGTATGAATTGTCTACATTGACTTTTGAACGTTCGTTTGAGATCGAACCTGATATTCCAATGGAACTAGATTTTGAACTTCCTTTGAAGTTGGTCAAGTCTGAAATGGATCAATTTGAGGGTAAGTTTTTTATCGGTCGATTGGCAACGGCTGCCAAGTATTTTCGGGCTGTTAAATCGGAGTTTAGGGTAGAAGCTGAAGCGAAGGTGAAAGGTTCTTTATTGAACCCTTTTACAGTACAAGATATTCGGATTAAACGATGAATGAATTTTATGATTGGCCAAAGTGGCAGCAGTATACCTTCTTGACGCTTTCCACTATTTTGGTCACAGCACTTTATTTTGGTTGGCTTTATTATATGATAATGGGTGGCTCTTGGAGCTTTATCCTTGTGTTTTTAGTTGTACCCATCATTCAGTTTTTGACCACACCTATGAATCGGATAATGGGGATATTTAAGTATTATTCGCCCATGTTGTTGGTTTATAATCCGAATGATAAACAATATGATTTGCACAATGGCACCTCTTTTGATTATTTGTTCGTAATGAAGTGGAGAGATCGTGGAAGAAGTGCCAAAAATCAGATTTTGGCCTATTATATGGAAGGTTTTCTACGAATCGTTGAAGAAATGGAATCTGGAAAATTACCAGAATCGGTGATTATTACGGGAACTTCTTATTTTTTTAGTGAGTCTACTGCCAAACGTTTAGGGTTTGAAGTGAAAAAGCCCAGTGGCTTCCATACTTTCAATATCTATATGAATTATTTGGATTTGCTATGGATGTATTCTTACAGTGAGGGAAGATTGGCATTTCCATCCGTAAAGAATATCAAAAGAGTAGAAATAAGCGGTGCAGAATTTGTGAAAAACAAAGCCTATTACAAGAAACTGATGACTTTTCTAAGAGCACGAGAAAATATGCCTCAACTTACAATCGCGAATAGTTAAAATGCAGAAGCGTTTCAATCGTACTTATCGACTGAAACGCTTCTGTATAAAAGGGATATTTTAATTATCTTTTTTCTTTTTGAATGGATTCCACTTCTTTAATTTTTCCTTGATTTCATCGGCAGCTTCCTTTCCTTTTTCACCTACCACATCATCAATGACTTTCTTGGTGGTACTGTCTGTTTTTATTTTGTCAATGAGTTTATCTTTTGCATCTTCAGCAGCTTCTTTGATTTTGTCTGCTGCTACGGTTTTGGCAGAATCAACGGCTTTGTCGACTTCTTCTTTCACCTTTTCTTTTCCTTCCGCAATCTTGTCCTTTACTTCTTCCTTGACAGCATCTTTTACGCTTGCTTCACCACTACCACCAAGTAATTTTGTTCCGACTTTAGGATCAGTAAGTGGCCCCGTCAGGTTGAACTGAATATTGACAAATTCACTTTTCTTGAGGTCAAGACCTAATTTATTGGCTTCTTCACGGATTTTATCTAGTCCATCGGTAGCTAAGCCTGTAATGTTATTGCTTTCCAATAATTTGCGAGGTACTTTAGCTTTTACCGTATAATCGATTATTTGATCGATTGTATGGCGACCAGCAATTTTGAAGTCAATATCTTTTACTTTACGAGTAAATTCTTCGATCACCACGGCTCCATCTTTTATGGTGAACCAGTTTTTGGTGTTTTCAAGCTTGATATTATCACTTAGGTAATCTACGTTTAGGAGGTTGCCGATTTTTTCGAGGGGTTTGAAGTTTTTAATTACTCCATCGATAGTTTGAAGGAATCCTTCAGCATTCAAGGTGCTCAGGTCTGGCATCATATCTTTACCTAATCTACCGTCTAGGATGAGCGTACTTGTGAAGTCGCCATTGATGAATTTGCCGAAAGGCGCCAACTGCTGGAAAGTATTGAGCGCACCATAAGTCTGCTGGAAGTTTAGTCTTTGGATATCATATTTGAAATTATAAGCAGGCAGTTCCTTGTCTTTAGTATCATACCCTCCGCTAATTTCCACATCGCCGCCCAGTGTATTGGCTTTCACGCCATTCAGCACGACTGCTTCATCTGCTATGGTTAATTCTCCATCTACATTTTTTAGGACCATGTTAGTATATCGAACTTCTCCGACATCTGCATTAATCTTCATGTCGATATTATCGGGTACTTTGATGGGTTCCATTCCTTCACTACTGCTTGGCGGTGTAGATGGCACCTCTGTTTGATTGGCTGCAGTTTCATCAGTTGTCATAAACTGGTTGAGGTCAATCATGCGGGAATTCAGGTTGATATTCCCACCCAGGGTTCCTCCATCAAATAGAAAATCGAAAACATTCAAGATTTCACCGGATGCCATGAAGTCACTGTGTCCAATTTCCGTACCGAGGCTGGAAACCGTGAGTTTTTGCGGTGTGAAATGACCTTTTGCTACCGCATTTTTGAGGTTGTACTGGTCATAGCGAATCTCGTTGATTTCTGCGTCAAGCGTAAAATCAAAGCGGTCGAACACCTCCGTTTCTTCGGCTGGGGCCGAATCATTAGCAACCGTTTTAGGTTTGGGTTGGGTAGTCGTTGTTGTTTCAGCTGGTACCCACTCATTAGCATCGAATAAGTTAGAGCGCACTTGAAGTTTTCCGGTTAGTGTTTTTTCCGGAGTGAAGTAGGCCAAAATATTGTCAATAGTACCATTGGCCTGGATGTCACTTTTACCCAGCTGAGCGCTGAAATCGTCAAGTTTTACATACTGTGGACTAAAGTCCATAGCCATATTTTTGATTTGAACAGCAGGCGTTTGAGCTGCCTGATAGTTCATGTTTTGTATCTGTAGTTTACCTTGCATGTCTACTTTATCATAGGCCTGTTGATCGATATAGGACATGCGTGTGTTGATTTTTAGGTTACTGGTAATCAATCCGTTGAGTTGGTCAACACCTTCCATTGGGAAAGCTTTGGATAACTCTTCCAGATTAATTTTTCCATTAGCGACCGCATTAAGTTGTGGGTCAGAAATAGGTGTCCTTAGTTTGAATTGCGCTTCAAACGGATTATTACCAATTTTTACGGTGAAGCGATCAACATCTATTTTCATGTCATTCAGATTGCTGCTCGGGCTCTGAATGGCTAATTGGGTATTGATATTATCGATACCGAGTGGGAGATCTGGATATTTTACATTGGCGTTATCCACCTTTAGGTCTACGTTAAAAGCTGGTAATTCGCTGGTAGTAGCATTGTACGTACCTTTTGCATCTGCGTGCAAATTGAATGTACCATTAGCTTTTACAGCTTCATAGCCCTTGATGAAGGCATTTGGAATGAGCGAAAGCAGGTCTTTGAAGTTGTTGCCTGGAGCATCTACCTTTAAATCGAGATTGATGTCATCTTCTTGTAGTTGCACAAAACCATCCGCTTGTAATTGCAGTGCGTTTACACGCAAAGTGTTGTCCTTTAGCGTGTATTTGCTGTTTTTCTGATCGATGTTAAAAATGGCATCTAGCGAAGTTTGTGCTTTATTGAGGTAGGTAACAGCACCTTGGCGAGCTGTAATGCCTGCTATGCTGGTTTCTGTATCAAGATCAAATACATCAAGTGTAAAATTACCAGAGCCACTGTGGTCAAGATCAACAATCTTGAGGTAGATATCACCTTGTTTGTCATCAAAGATGATGTTACCATCGGTGATGCTGTAATTGCGTAGATTGATTTCCAGGCCACTGTAATCGGTACTTTCTGCTTCTTCAGTTATCCGCTCGTCCGTTGGTTTGGCGATGTCGTAATTAGCACTACCATCTTTGAGTACCATCACATTGATTTCTGGCTTTTCGAGGTGGATGGAATTAATCTTGAGGGGTTTTTTACCCACATTCATAACCGAGAGCAGGTTGAGGTTGAGGTTGAGTGATTCGGCACCTGCCAGGCGAACGCCTTCAAACTGATCGATCCCTTCTACAAAGAATCCTTCCAAGCCGAGCGTCAAGCTGGGGAAACTTTTGAAGACAGAAAGCGTAAGATCATTAAAATCGACCTTAGCGTTGATGTTTTTGTTGATTTCTGTTTTGGTGAGCTCGAGCAGTTCATCCTTGTAAAAATAAGGAATGGCGACGGCTGTTCCGACAAGCAGAACAACCAGAATCAATACTACGAGCAGCAGGCGTTTTACGATTTTCATTACCTTTGGTTTTGTGTTTCTGTATGTAAAGTAAATACTTCCGCCAAGAAGAATTAGTAGAGTAAAAAAATATATTCGTATTTTTTTGCTTTAATTGCGTAAGCTAGGCTAAGGATTTTATTATCTTCAAAACCGGACGCTGTTGTGGTCGGTTCGGACAGAGAACAATGGAGTTTTTTTGCAATTCTTTGTAATAAAGATACGACATACCAACTTCAAGTTCGCTATGCTTTTATATTTAACGAATTTTTAGTCTTATTTTGTGCGAGGTTTTGTAATTGACAAGACTTAAAACCAGGGGTAAAGTTTTAATCTGTGCCCTTTTTAAAAAATTAAATGGACTGATGACTGGTACGGAGGCCAATTTTTCAACCATCATCGAGGAAGTGATAATTCCTGGGCCAAAGGTGGCAAGGAAATAAAAGAAATGTATTAATGGCAGTTGACATCGCATCTTTTCAGCTAATTGAAACACAAGAGGATTTAGCTGATTTTTATGAGCAGAATAAAACCGTAGAGTGGATAGGTTTTGATTCAGAATTTGTAGGTGAAAAAAGATATTATACCAAGCTTTGTTTGATTCAGGTAACAAGTATTAACGGGAATTACCTGATTGATCCTATCGCATTGGATCACATCCAACCTTTTCTGGATTTAGTTCAAGATCCTAATATTATCAAAATTACTCATGCTGGGGAAAATGACTATCGCCTCTTGCATATTGGCTATGATATCAGACCCGCAAATATCTTTGATACCCAGATTGCAGCTGGCTTCGTCGGGTATAAATATCCGGTTTCCTTTCGGAAATTAGTAGAATCCGAACTAGACATTCCGCTAAGCAAAGCTTATGCGGTGACGGATTGGGAAAGTCGTCCAATAGAACGGAAGCAACTGAAGTATGCCTTGAACGATGTGATTCCTTTGTATGATTTATGGCAACAACTAACGGCAAAACTAGAGGAGAGAGGTCGTCTGGATTGGGCAAAAGAAGAATTTGCTAAATTGGAAGAAGCGGATTATTATGAAAAGGATCCACATCATGAAGCTTTGAATAGTAATTTGATGCGTTCTTTGCGTAAGCGTGACAAAGTGTTCTTGCTGCGTTTGTTCGCTTGGCGTCTTGAAATTGCAAAAAAGAAGGATTATTCCAAAGAGATGGTATTGCCTCAGAAACTGATTAGCCATATTACACGTACCATTAATTCTGGAAAAGAAGCATTAAAGCAGAATAGAAGAATTCCGAAAAAGTTAGCTAGTGAGTATGGTGCCGTATTCGAAGAAATGTATAAGGCTCCTATTTCACAGGAAGAAGAAGGCTTGCTTAAGCGGATGCCTCGTATTGAGCAGGAAGATCCCAAAACAGAAATTGTGATGGAAATGGTCTACTTGCTAATCAAATATAAATGCTTGGAAGAGGAAGTATCTTCGAATTTGGTCATTCAGAAGAATACATTGAAAAAACTTCGTGGTCGCACCGAAAAATTAGAAGAAGAAATCAGTGAAAAGTGGAAAAGCAAGTTTCTGGGGGATGAGATTATGAATTGGCTCGAAAACCTGGATTTACTAAAAATACGGATGACAGAACACGGTGCAACGCTGAAAATGAATGGAAAAGGATAAAAAAAGCGGCTGTCTAGACAGCCGCTTTTTT
>JALEHC010000270.1 GCA_022763215.1 Saprospiraceae bacterium | reverse complement strand
GGATTAGAAACAGTACCAATAACTGCTTTACAAGTCAGCAATACACGACGCACTTCACTACTTGGCAGTTTGATAATCGCATACTTTCCTTCACGGCCCATCAAAGTTGCATAAGTACCCGCACTTCTTGCGAGGGATGCACCATGGCCTGGGTACATTTCAATCGCGTGAATTGTAGCACCCAAAGGAATCTTACTTAGGAATAATGCATTACCCGTATTTGGAGTAGCATCTTCACCTGAAAGAATAGTATCACCCACTTTCAGACCGTCCGGAGCAAGGATGTAACGCTTTTCGCCATCTTCATACTGAACAAGAGCGATAAATGCAGTACGGTTCGGATCATATTCGATCGACTTCACCTCTGCATTCATACCATCTTTATTTCTTTTGAAATCGATGATACGGTAACGACGCTTGTGTCCACCACCGCGTTGACGTACAGTCAAACGACCATCAGAGTTACGACCACCCGACTTCTTAATCGGAGCAAGCAAGCTTTTCTCTGGCTTACTCGTCGTGATTTCCGTGTATGCATTCCCTACTCTAAATCGGGTACCAGGAGTAACGGGACTATATTTTTTAACAGGCATCTTTATTTGATTTTCTGTTATTGATGCTGTACTTCGGAGACAACCTCAATAAAATCTTTTTCAAAAATTAGATATCACCGAAAAAGTCAATTTCTTCTCCTTCAGCAAGCTTAACTACTGCTTTTTTGAAAGAAGAAACGCGACCACGAAGTAAGCCCGAGCGAGTAGAACGGTTTTTCAGTTTACCCGGCATTACCATTGTATTCACAGACTCAACGGTTACTCGGTACATTTCTTCAACTGCTTTCTTAATCTCAATCTTGTTCGCTTTCTTGTCTACAATAAAGCTATACTGATTAAGATCTTCTGAAAGCATTTCAGATTTTTCTGTGATCAGCGGCTTGATAAGGATTGTTCTAGCCATTTTTAAAATTATTTCTTATTCTTCGCAATTGGCAAATCGCACTTCCGTCCAATCAATAGACAGAGGTTTGCAAATTTGCATTAGTTAAGCGTCTCAATGATTTTTCCTACGGCTCCTTCTGCAAGAATAATCTTCTTCGCTTTCAGGATATCATAAGTATTCAAATCGACTGCTCTCAAAACATCTGAACCTTGTACGTTACGGCAAGACAAGTAAACCTCTTTCTCATAGTCAGAAGTTACTAAAAGTGTCTTTTCACCATTAGCATTCAAGCTGTTAAGAATATTGACGTATTCTTTTGTCTTTGGAGAATCAAAAGAAAAATCCTCTACAATAATCAAGTTACCGTCCGCCATTTTGCTGCTCAAGGCAGAGTTTCTGGCCAAACGCTTCACTTTTTTGTTCAGCTTGATTGTGTATGTACGTGGTCTTGGTCCAAAAATACGACCACCACCGCGGAAAACTGGACTTTTGATATCACCAGCACGAGCTGTACCAGTACCCTTTTGACGCTTGATCTTTTTGGTAGAACCAGCTACTTCGCCACGCTCTTTTGATTTGTGCGTTCCCTGGCGCTGATGTGCCAGATACTGTTTTACCGCAAGGTACACCGCATGCTCGTTTGGTTCAACACCAAACACATTTTCAGGCAACTCTACAGATCTACCCGTACTTCCGCCCTGGATATTTAAAACTTCGAGTTTCATTATAATACGCTTTTATCGTTGTGCCCGACCATAATACAATTCAGGCGATAAAACGATTTACTTTTCAAGAATAATTATCGATCCCTTATGACCTGGTACGGCACCTTTTAGTAGAAGAAGGTTTTGCTCAGGGAAAATTTTAATAACTTCCAAATTTGAGACTTTAACCTGCTTACCACCTGTACGACCAGCCATACGCATTCCTTTAAATACCTTTGCAGGATAGGAAGCTGCACCGATAGAACCCGGAGCTCGCTGACGGTTGTGCTGACCGTGCGTCGCATCATTTACACCGGCAAAGCCATGGCGTTTTACAACACCCTGAAAACCTTTACCTTTTGTTGTACCAACGGCACTGATTTTTTCACCTTCCTGGAAAATTTCTTCCACCTTAATAATTTCACCAAGGCTTTTTTCCACGATGTCAAAATCACGAAACTCAACTACTTCGCGCTTAGGCGCTGTTTTTGCTTTGTCGAAATGCCCTAGGAGAGCTTTGGATGTGTTCTTGGCTTTTGCATCGCCAAATCCTAATTGTGTTGCAGTATAACCATCTGCTTCCTCAGTCTTCAACTGAGTAACAACGCATGGTCCTGCTTCTATGACGGTACACGCTACGTTGCGTCCAGCTTTGTCAAATACGCTGGTCATACCGACTTTTTTTCCGATTAATCCGTTCATCGAACTATTTTTTAGATGATGACAGAGACTGAACACTTCACACCTGCAAACATTAGGCACCAGACTTAGAGGTCTACTATAGACCACCAGTATCTAACAGCTAATATTTTTGGACGGATTCCAGCCCCTATATCAAGTATCTAAATAATTATCACGTCAATTTTACCTGAATATCTACTCCGCTTGGCAATTCCAGCTTGGACAGGGCATCTACTGTCTTCTGGGTGGGAGTATAAATTTCAATGAGGCGCTTATGTGTGCGTAACTGGAACTGCTCGCGAGATTTCTTATTGACGTGCGGAGAACGGAGCACGGTAAAGATTTTTTTCTCAGTGGGCAGCGGAATCGGACCAGTAACCACAGCACCGCTATTACGTACCGTTTTAACGATCTTCTCTGTAGATTTATCCACTAGATTATGATCGTAAGAACGGAGCTTAATTCTAATTTTTTGATTCATGCCTTCAATTGTTAAATTGAATTATCTATCTACTTTTCAAAAGAGCCGGGAGAACTTTTCTCCCGGACTATACATTTTCTTCGTTTCTTATCAGTAACAGGGAGGAATTATACTTTTACCTCACCTTTTGACTTCTCAATGATATCTTTGGCGATTCCCGCTGGGGCTTCTGCATAGTGAGAAAACTCCATAGTCGAACTCGCACGTCCTGATGTAATCGTACGCAACTGTGTTACATAACCAAACATTTCAGAAAGTGGCACATCTGCCTGGATAGAAACAGCTCCACCTGTACGTGGCTCCTGTCCTTTCGGCAAACCGCGACGACGGTTCAAGTCACCAATTACTGTACCTACATACTCCTCTGGAGTAATTACTTCTAGTTTCATGATTGGCTCCATCAACACTGGCTTCGCCTGTGTAGCAGCAGCTTTGAAACCTTCCTTAGCACAAAGTTCGAAGGCGATTGGCTTCGAATCCACAGCGTGCATAGATCCGTCAAAAACGCGAACCTTCATACTGTCGATGTTATATCCGGCAAGGATACCGTTGCCCATCATTGCAAGGAAACCATCTTTGATAGGCTTCTGATAGTTCTTATCGATCGCACCACCAACAATGTCCCATACAAATTGAAGTTTCTCCTTACCATTCTTGAACTCATCGCTCTCTAGGAATTCATCATCAGCAGGGCCAAGTTCGAATTGCATGTCTGCAAACAAACCAGAACCACCAGACTGCTTCTTCAAACGCTCACGGTGACCAACAGTCGCAGTCAATGCTTCCTTATAGTTCACCTGAGGAGCACCCTCACTAACTTCTACTTTAAACTCACGTCTCAAACGGTCAACGATAATTTCAAGGTGAAGCTCACCCATACCGCTAATTACTGTTTGGTTCGTGTCTTCATCGTATTTTACACGGAATGTTGGATCTTCCTCAGCAAGCTTTGCCAAGCCCATACCCAACTTATCCAAATCTTTCTGTGATTTTGGCTCAATCGCCAATCCGATTACTGGCTCAGGGAAAGTCATTGATTCCAGAACGATTGGAGACTTCTCGTC
>JALEHC010000269.1 GCA_022763215.1 Saprospiraceae bacterium | reverse complement strand
CTACCTCGATTTGGTAGCCTTTCCGAATATAACCGGTCTCTGCTTGCAAAGAAAAATTGTTTTTCAATTTTAATTGAGCAAGACCCATAATTTGGAATCCTGTAATTCGGTCGGTCTCCGCACTTTCTATTTTTTGGCTGGCAAAATTAACGCCACTTTTTAGGCCCCAACTAAATTGTCCGAAAAGAGTATTTGAAAGAAATAATAATATAATGAGTGGTAAAAGTCTGTGATGCATAATTTGGTTTTTATAAACTAAAGTACAGTGTGTTGGTTTTCAGTGCTTTATTGTCTTTCTAAAACTGATGAACTGCTTTTCTGTTTGGTTTGGTAAAAAATCATAAAAGTGAGCATGGTCACCAAACTGCATCATAATCTTGCTTATCTTCCACTATATCTCCAATCCATAAAATGTAAAAAATGTACCGTCTACTATTGCTTTTACCCTTCTTGTTCATGATAAGTTGCAACGAAGCAACGGATTCATCCACAACAACTACGCCCCCCAATGAAGTGCTTATGTCCAAGGGCTTCGGCTTGATAAAGAACAACTGTATTTCCTGTCATTCTGCTAATCCCGATGTACCACAAAAGGTAGCACCAACTTTGATGGAGGTTAAAACAGCTTATCTCGCAAAAGCTAAGGGAGAAGCCGCTTTCGAAAAGCTTTTGACTGGTTTTATCAAACACCCTACTGAGAATATCCAAATGCCGGAAGCTGTTAATCAATATGGAGTGATGCCTGTCATGAATTATTCGGAAGATCAAATCGCGGCTATTGCACATTATATTTATCATACTCCATTGGAAAAGCCAAACTGGTACGCAGAGCAATATAGCGCAGATGTGCAGAAATATAGTGCCAGCAACAATGAAGAAATGAGTCCTTTGGAAAGGGGTAAGTCTATTGCCATGAAAACAAAAGGTACGCTCGGAAAAAACCTTTTGAATGCGATTAAGACAAAAGGAACAGAGGGGGCAATTTCGTTTTGCTCAGCCGAAGCATATCCGCTGACGGATAGTGTGGCTATTTCGCTAAATGCCCAGGTCAAGCGAGTTTCAGATAAAAACCGAAACCCCAAAAATAAAGCAAATGCGGATCAATTAGCCTATATCGAACAGGCGAAACTCGTGTTGGCTGATGGTAAGGATATTAAGCCAGCGATGAAGGAAATAGATGGAAAAATTGTCTGTTATTATCCGATTATTACCAATGAAATGTGTCTGCAATGCCACGGAACCGTAGGTCAAGAAGTCAAGGCGGATGCCTATGCCAAAATACAGGAGCTTTATCCCGAAGATCAGGCAGTCGGATATGGAGTCAATGAATTGCGCGGTATTTGGGTCGTGCGCATGGATGCAAATGATTAGAATATACCGAGTACTCGTTCGTTTTTATGCAAGCGATAAAATTTGGTTGGCAACGCATTGAATTGCTTGGCCAGTGCATTTTCAGACATCGTATTAAAGTCCAAAATTAGTTGTCGATTGGCATGAGTACGAATGATCAAGTCCATAAGAAATAACAGCGCATTTTGTGCTTTGCCTTTCGGCGAAACCATTGGAACCAGGCTCATAATACGATTGTGGCTGTACACAAAAAAGTTGGCCGCCAATAATTCCTGATCGGTATTCATAACGCCAGTCGCAAAACCCCAGCCGCGGTGCAATACATTGTACATGATACGTTGCAGAGCGTGAAAGTCTGTTTCACGGTTTTTGTTATATTTTTGAGCATGTTTGATGTAGAAATCTGCAATTTTTTCCGGCTTTAAGCCAGATGCTGGGACTAAATCTTCCATTTCGGGAGCATCTAGTTTTTGCTTCAGACTTTCGTCAAATCCTTCCTGTAGTATTTCATAAGGCTGTCCAAGGAAAAGTTGATGGTTGGTCTTTTTATCCAGTTTAAAGCCAGCATCCTCAGGCGGTGCATTTCTTTCATTCAAGTGAATGTCCACTTTCTGGTACTCTTCCGGAATATTTTCCAGAAATTTTTTCACTCTGGTTTGAGAAAGTACATTGATAGAATAAATTCCCAATTCACGCATCAGGCTAGGTTGGTAAAGCTCCTTTTTTCCGAACATATTAGTGCGCCAAACCAATGGGAAAACAGATTCATAATCTCCTTCTATGAGGGCATCCCAGTCTTTTGCAACATGGTCAAGGTACCATTTATAGGCAAAAATATTACCGTTGCTAGCATAGTGAATGCAGCTATTCCATTTTACTTTATCAATATCAGCACCTGCAACAAATTCTATCTGCATATCTGGTTGGATTTCTAAAAAGAGCTAATTATTTACCTTTTATGACAACTTGCTAACGAGCAAATAGTTTTACAAAAGGATAAATCATTTGTAGTTCCGCCAGGGGGTAAATGTCCCGCTGTTTCGTTAAAAAAACGATAAAAAAAGTTTAAATATCTATTTTTGAAATTATTCAGCTATTCAAAACGTTTTATTAACAAAATGCAAAGCATGGAAACGGAATTATTGCTAACTTTGCTTGTCCAATAGGGCAACTATTATTTTCACGCCTAATTTGAATACCTACGAAATAGCACCTAAATCGTCCAAAATGAAAAGTTTAACAGCGTATCATAATGAGTGATGCGTAAATGTTGTTCGTACTAAGAAGAAGAGAATAAATTTTACAAGGCCCGCCATGCACGCATAAAAAACCTTACAGCATTTGTAGCCCGGAGCTTTTGAAGTTCCAACCAGAGCATGTTTCAGCAAGACATGATAGGGAAACCTGACATGTATGGCATTGCCATGCCCAGTTGTTTCTCCTGATAGTTATCGCGAGCTATTCAGGTGTCTTTTGCTATTCGACGTCGACATGAATTGAATTTGGGTTAAAGTCTTGATCACACTTTGCCCTGAAAATTTATTGTCTAATTTAAAACTTCGTCCCCCATGACAAAGTCAATCGTCTTTCGGCAGGCTAGTAACCTCCTTGAATTAAAATCGCTTTTGAAATTACGATACCACGGGTATCTTAATAGCCAATGTGCCAGCTTAATCGAGCACAATAAACATCAAATAGATCTCGATGCATATGACCTCCGGTCGTTGCATTTCGGTTTGTTTCAAACGGATGGCCTTCGGGCTCAGCCTATCGGTTATGTAAGGCTCATTCAGGATGAAATGTCGCCCGTAGCTCCTCTTTTATGGCAGTTGGCATTTATGTACCCAGAGCTACGCCCGAAATTGGAAGAAAAGGCACCGACCCTTTTTCCATTTATGCAATATCATCCGGATCAAGAGCAGGCCGCTTACCAAATTGCTCAGGCTAAAGCAGAAGGAAAAAAGATGTTAGAAGCAAGCCGTTTTGTGTTTGATCCTTCGATTCGCTCAAGAGGTCTGCTTGGGTTTGTTACAGAGGCAACGCTGTCTATTGTCTTTTTCGGTTTGTCGTATCACCAATTGATGTTGGTTTGTAATCCATCGCATTGCCGCTTTTATACTCGAGTAGGCTTTCAGTTTTTTGATGAAGGGCTGCAGTCTGATTATCAGGATTTGCCGGCCAGGTTCATGGTGAATCAGGCTAGTCAACTACCGGAACAATATAAGAAGCGTATGATTACGCTTGCTTGTCAGTACGATCAGTACGGTGGTATTCGCCGTCCAGATAATTCTGGATTAATCAAATCAGCAAGTGCTCAAAAAGTAAACAAAGCAGCTTAATTAATCACAACTAAGAACAAAACAAAAACAAACAAATGAAGAAATTAATCAATACGGTCATCTTCCTATTGCTGGGATATATTTTGCCACTAATCGCAGACATTTCATTGATCATAGATATTAAAATGATCATTCTTATGGTCATTTGTGTCTTTGTATTTCTTACCCAGCCGACTTTTCATATGGAAGAAGGCGTTTCACAAAAACAAGAAGATAAAAATTCGGTTTTTCTGATCTTACTATTTTCCGTAATCAGCGTAGCTATTCCGATTATAGAGTGGGCTTATTTTTCTGATCATACGACTGCTTTTAGCTGGTATACCTTAGGCTTAATACTATTGCTTGGAGGCGTTTTTATCAGAACTTGGGCCATCCGTACCTTGGGAAAGTATTTCACCGCTACTGTGAAAATTGCAGATGACCATCAATTGGTTCAGCATGGACCCTACCGAATCGTACGGCACCCTAGTTATCTGGGGGCCTATCTGGTATTTATCGGAAACGGAGTACTCTTGGAAGCATGGGTAGGTACATTGGCCGCTGCACTAATTATGGCTTATGTCTACCATTTGAGAATTTCGGCTGAGGAAGCAAGTCTGGTAGCGACTTTTGGTGAGCGATACGAAAGTTATCGCTTGGCAACACAAAAGCTCATACCATATATCTGGTAAAAAAAATAGTTCTCTGCCCGATTCAATTCTGGGCAGAGAACTAAAATATAATAAAGTTAGAATGGTTTGTGTACAAACCAAACGAGTACTTGTATACTTTTGCTACGCAATGCTGGTTTCCGCGTACAGCGGGAATTGTTCCATGAACGCATTTACCTGCTTGCGAATATCTGCGATGAGCTCCTGATTTTCGTGATTAGAGATTACGGTATCGATCCATTCTACTACCTTCAGGCAATCTTGCTCTTTCAAGCCACGGGTTGTGATGGCAGAGGTACCAATTCGGATACCAGAAGTAACAAACGGAGACTGTGTATCAAATGGAACCATGTTTTTATTGACAGTAATTTCTGCTTCACCGAGTGCATTTTCAGCTACTTTTCCCGTCACATCTTTGCTGCGAAGGTCAATAAGCATCAAATGATTATCGGTACCACCTGAAATGACTTTATATCCTTTGTCCACAAAAGCATTGGCCATTACCTGCGCATTCTTAATAACTTGCTGGCCATAAGCTTTAAAGCTTGGTTGTAATGCTTCATTGAAAGCAACTGCTTTGGCTGCAATGACGTGCTCCAAAGGCCCTCCTTGCATACCTGGAAATACCCCACTATTCAAAATAGCTGACATTTTGATCGGGTTCCCTTTTTTAGTCTTACGCCCCCATGGATTATCAAAGTTTTTGCCCATCATAATGATTCCACCTCTTGGGCCACGCAATGTTTTGTGGGTAGTGGAGGTAACGATATGACAATGTTCCATCGGATTGTTGAGCAATCCGGCAGCAATTAGCCCGGCCGGATGTGCAATATCTGCGAGAAGCAAAGCTCCTACTTTATCTGCGATTTCGCGAAAGCGAGCATAATCCCAATCACGTGCGTAAGCAGATGCCCCACAAATAAGCAACTTTGGCTTGACTTCCAATGCTTTTGCTTCGACCTTGTCCATGTCAATCAAACCTGTATCTTCTTCTACACCGTAGAAATGTGGTTGGTAGACCTTTCCAGAAAAGTTGACCGGAGAACCATGCGATAAGTGACCACCGTGAGCCAAGTCAAAACCAAGAATAGCATCACCAGGCTTCAACACCGCCAAAAATACAGCCGCATTAGCCTGTGCGCCAGAGTGTGGCTGCACATTTGCGTAAGCAGCGCCAAAAAGTTCTTTTAGGCGGTCGATGGCCAGTTGTTCTACTTCATCTACAACTTCACAACCCCCATAGTATCGTTTTCCGGGATAGCCTTCTGCATATTTATTGGTAAGACAAGAGCCCATGGCATCCATCACTGCTTGGCTGGTAAAGTTTTCAGAGGCAATGAGTTCGATCCCTTTTTGCTGTCGCTCAAGTTCTTTCTGAATCAGGTTAAAAACCGTCGTGTCTTTTGCCATCTTAAGATTGTTTGTTTGATAAACCGTTTCGAAAAAAAGATTTTATGGCCAGGGTACGTGCAATTCCTGAAATTTTCCGTCAAAGGTACAATAAATCCGAGAAGAAAAACTTTATTTTAGATGCTAACTATTAGCATTTGGTTTTATTGCATAATTTAGACAAATTGCCCGCTTTACTGTAAAATAAGTTCCAAAACCTTTTAGCCTTGGTCTAGTTGTTTAGCTATTAAATTAAACTTAATAATCGGAATTGATGCATTATTCGGTTCGTCCTTCTATTATTGCCACTTTTTTTCTATTCCTGTCTATCATGGAGATGCAGGCTATTCCCACGCGTTTCAGATGTATGTGGCGCGATGATCCCTCAACCTCTATGGTCATTGGTTGGGATCAGGTGACTGGCAGCAATCCTACCTTCTATTTTGGAGAGGAGGATAAAGGGCGGATGGTCAACTTTTATCAGCGTTCCAAACGGCCTGATATGATCATCAATGCAAAAGGCATGTCCAATAACTTTGTGCGGCTATTTGGCTTGAAGCCAAATACAGTGTATTATTTTGTTATTAAAGATAGTGAGGGCATCAGCGAGCGCTATTCTTTCAAGACAGCTCCCGCTAGTCCGAATATTCCCTTGTCTTTGATTGCAGGGGGCGATTCGCGTAATGACCGAGTGGCTAGATGTCGTGCTAACAGACTGGTTGGAAAACTTAGACCGCATGCGGTCATTTTTGCAGGAGATATGACCGGCGGCGATACTTCGCCGGAATGGAAAAACTGGTTTGATGATTGGCAATTGACTTTTGGGAAAGATGGACGTATTCATCCCATCATTGTAGCGCGGGGAAATCATGAAAAAAGTAATAAAGTGCTGGAAGCACTTTTTGACTTGCCTCATCCGGAGGCTTATTATTCCTTGGTATTAGGTGGCTCTCTGATAAAAGTATTTACACTTAACTCCATGGATCCGGTAAATGGGCCTCAATTGCCATGGCTGGAAAGAGAACTAAAATCTAGCAATTATGTGACTTGGCGTTTTGTCCAGTATCACAATGCCATGCGGCCACATACTTCCGAAAAACCAGACCGGAACGATATTTTTATGAATTGGGCACCGCTATTCCACAAATACAAAGTGAATGTGGTCATGGAATCAGATGCGCACGTAGTGAAATGTACATATCCTATTCGGCCATCCAAAGGCAAAGGCAGTGAAGCAGGCTTTATCAGAGATGATAAAGACGGAACTGTATACATAGGAGAAGGTTGCTGGGGAGCTCCATTGCGAATTAATGACGATGAAAAAGTATGGACCCGTGCTAGCGGTAGTTTTAATCAGTTTAAATGGTTATGGGTAACCGAAGATCGTATTGAGATTCGAACGGTAATGACCGATAGCGAACCAAGAGTTCCTGACTTGGGGAATGATCATGTATTTACAGTGCCTGCTTCTCTCAGGTTGTGGCAGTTTAATAATACTGATGTGGTTTTCGTTCGTAATGGTAAAGCTACTCAAAAACTTACAGGTAATAATAAAGGAAATGGAGCCGGAAAAAGAAGTTGGGACAGTTTTCCAGAATTATTTCCGGATGCAGCAGGTAAAGTACGGATTCAATATTCTTTGAAAGATCACTGTGATATCATTATTCAGTTGGTCGATAGTGATATGCGCCCCATATCAAAAGCTGCCTTAAAAAATCAAAAGCCCGGAAATTATGAAAAAGATATGGATACCAGTAAGATGGAGAAGGGGCGCTATTTGTTAGTGATTCGATCGGGCAAAAATGTAATCAAGGAATACCAAATTTTGAAACCATAAAGATCAAGCTGTCCTAAATTGATTTGCCGAACCTGTCCGCCGAATGGCGTGAAGGCAAAGAGCACATAAAAAAGCCATTCTTAGAATAAATCGATCTATTTGTCGGAAACAAAAAAGACCTGTCAACATAAAGCGGGTCTTTTTTGTTTGGAAGTTAATTTCAATTCTTTTTGAAGGAATAGAAAGTAAGCAATTGCCAAAGTTTTGTAGCTTTGGGCATCCTTAAATATGCTCAATCAACGCCTGACATACATGGTGAAATCACTGGACCATATACAACGTCCGATAAAAGATGAACTCAAACACTTTGAATCTCATTTTCGGGAGTCGATGAGGAGTCCGGTACCCCTGTTGGATAAAATCACTTACTACATCGTTCGCCGTAAAGGCAAACAGGTGCGGCCTATGTTTGTCTTCCTTTCTGCTAAGTTATGTGGTGAAATTTCTGAATCTTCTTTTGTCGCGGCTTCTCTAGTAGAGTTATTGCACACTGCTTCACTGGTGCATGATGATGTAGTGGACGATTCGTACGAAAGACGAGGCGTGTTCTCTATCAATGCCCTTTGGAAAAATAAGATTGCAGTATTAGTAGGCGATTTTCTTTTTTCAAGAGGGATGTTGCTGGCCTTGGAAAATAAACAATACCAGTTGTTAGAGATTGTCTCTAATGCTGTAAAAGCTTTAAGTGAAGGAGAATTGCTCCAAATTGAAAAAGCTAGAAGACTGGATATCAAGGAAGATATTTACTTTGAAATTATTCGCCAAAAAACGGCTTCTCTTATCGCTTCTGCTTGCTCTGCCGGGGCTGCGGCAAGTACCAATGATCCCGAAATTATTGAAAAAATGCGCCTATTTGGTGAAAAAATAGGAATTGCATTCCAAATTAGGGATGATTTATTTGACTTTGGCCAAGACGATGTCGGTAAACCATTGGGTATTGATATACAGGAGCAAAAAATGACGCTCCCACTGATTTATGCCTTACAAAATGCTTCCAGAGCAGATCGAAGACGCATTTTCAACAACATAAAGCGACATAATAAAAAGCCAGATAAAGTAAAAGAAGTGATTGATTTTGTTCGCGAAAGCGGAGGCATGGAATATGCCCGGGAAGCAATGTATCAGTATCGAAAAGATGCTTTTGAAATCCTGCATACCTTCCCGCCAAGCGAAACCCGACAGTCAATGGAAGATTTAGTGGTCTTCGTTACTGAAAGGAAACGGTAAGTAAGTTTCTGAGCGAAGCCCCAATGTTTTCTGCCCAACTCAATTCGTAGGCTTTCCCATAAATAAATGCTACAAATATCAAGTAGGTAAGCAAAAATAGTATGGCTTTGGTACGACCCAAACCCTTACCAATATAGTAGATGAAAAATGCAACAACCGTTAGCAATAATAAGATAATGCGAAGTTCGGATACATTTTGAATCGTTTCGGTCGACATCTGAATCGGGCCATGCCAAAGTGTAAACAAGAACAGTGGAAATCCAAGCGCAAAACATACATCAAAGATATTGCTTCCTAGTGCATTGGCAACAGCATCATCATATTGTCCATCAATGGCATCACGATAAGATAAGATCGTATCTGGAACACTTGTTGCAGCCGAAGCGAGAATAACAGCTACAAAATAAGTTTCTATACCGAGGCCTTCAGCGGTAATTTCACAGCTATACACCAAAAAGAAGCAAGCGATACCAATAATACCCATGCTAACTAATAACAAAAGCCAGGCATTTTGGGCATTGAGGCGGTCTTTTACAAAGATCGGACTCAGATTGATCGTTAAGAGATTATATATAAAGGAATGTTGATTTTCTTCTACTTCAAAATTTTCCTCCGAAGTTTTGCCTTTGCTCATCGTTCGGAGCATCACCAGTACGTAAATACTATAAGTCAGCATTAATAATAAGCCATGCCACCAATATAGCGTGTCACCTGAAATGAGCATAATAAGGATAAGTTCCGCAATGATGAGGGAAAGGCCATCTCTCAGAATGACTTTCTTGCTTACGCGAACACTGCTAGCCAAGCCATAAGCAATAATAGCGATGATGACAATAGCCGGGATAATCATACCATTAAAAATGGCGCTACCAGCAGTTGTACCAATGCCACCTGCAAAGCCATTACTAGCATCTTGTGCATCATTGGTGATGACGGCATAATAGAAAAAAAAGAAAATAGTGGTAAATAATTCAGGAATTGAGCTGCCAATGGCATTGATTGTTGCCCCGCGTACACCATCTGAAAGATTACGGCCAATATATTGAGAGGCCAACTCAAAGCCGTCGCTGGCTCGCCAGATGATCAAACAACAAACAACAATTATTATAATACCCAAAAGCACTTCCATAAATCTATCTTAAACTCCACATATTACGCTACACATGACAGCGCTACTGCAAATTGAAGGCTGCAAAAGTCACGAAGTAGTTTGGCAATTAAAAACTGGAAGGCACATAAATTTGTAAAATCTATTTATTGAGGACCTGAGGCCCCTGGGGGAAGATCAGGCAAGCCGTCGATATCTCTTTGTTGGTTCGTTACTCTTTCAACGAGTACAATCCGTTCATCGATGACATCTACAATTCGGATGGGGGAGCCGGTCTGAAGTTCATCACCTGCGGTGATGGCTTCGAGTTCGTATGGCCCTTTTTGGGCTTTCACGCGCACTATCCCAAAGCCATTGCGGTGCGGCGGAACTTTTACGGCTACCTTGCCAATGCTTTCCAGTATTTGCTCTTTTTCATCGATTTTTTTGAGGTGTTTTCGCGTGATATTTCCAAAGCGTGTAAAAGGCAAGATGACAATAAAAATACCACTTAGCAAACTTATCGTGATATACCAAACCGGATTGGAGGATATTTGAAAACCTATGAGGGCACCCCAACTACAAGCAGTCAGGAAATGCAGGATACGGCGAGGAGTAAACCAATCATCGAAGACGTGCTTTTTTTCGGTAGTAGGGAGTTCGTCTGGCTGTAGCCGAATAAAAACTTCGAAGATAATCAGCAGCACGGTGGTGATGACAACCAAGGAGCCGAGCATCTGATCGGCAATGCTAAGGTTGGTCCACCAGTTGGTATATAAAAATAGAAGCATGCTGCTTTTGCTTTTAAGTTTGATGATTTGGGGGTTGCCCTGAGTCGCATTTACCGAAAGGTAAAAGAGAGGCAAAACCCATAAAGTTTTTGAGATACTTTCAAGCCATTCACAATTTACAACATTAAGTAAAGTTCTGAGATAAGCGTTCGACGAATGAAAACGGTTTATCGGCCAATAGATCGGGAGGTTCAAAAAACAAGGATAAAAACCGAGTTTCGTCGAAGCCCTTTGTTTTGCTGGCTTGTCAGCCAAATGCTCATGGAAGAGGTGTAAAAGCTTCCTTTTTTGAGGGAAATGGATTGTCGAAATTCACACAAAACCGTTACCTTTGTGCAAGGAGACAGAATATGTTTGGATAATGTTCTCCTTGAAAACCAAAGCATTGAGAATAGAGGCTTTTGTTGTTTTCATAGTCTGGGAAATTAAACATCTGTGAGAAGGAGCGTCTTTATTCCCAAGTCTTTGACTATCAGCTTGAATAAGTAGCCAACATATTCTTTGATCAGCATTTGTTCAGTCATTTATTAATCACCACTCTGTTTGTAAATATAAGATAAGACCTACTTGCTCTTTGTGGATGTACAGAGCAAAGTGGGCTTTGTTTTTTTACGAAAGGAGCCATCAAGCAAACGCAAAAATTTATGGTCGAGGTTAAATTATTTTCCGGAACTAGTTCACGATATCTTGCTGAAAAAATAGCCGACTATTATGGCCATCCATTGGCAGACGTCACGATGAAACGTTTTTCTGATGGTGAAATGCAGCCTGTGATCAATGAGTCGGTTCGGGGTTCCTACGTGTTTTTTATACAGTCTACTTTTACTCCGGCAGACAACCTCATGGAGCTTCTGCTTATGATAGACGCTGCAAAACGAGCTTCTGCGGGGTATATTACTGCGGTCATTCCTTACTTTGGGTATGCTCGTCAAGATCGAAAAGACAAGCCTAGAGTTCCTATTTCAGCCAAAATGATAGCTAATTTGTTAGAAGCAGCTGGAGCTAATCGGGTGATGACAATGGATTTTCACGCAGACCAGATTCAGGGCTTCTTTGATATGCCCGTGGATCACTTGAAGAGTGAAGCTATTTATATCCCTTATTTGCAGGAGCAAGACCTGAGCAATGTTATTTTTGCTTCGCCTGATGTAGGAGGCGTAAAGCGCGCCAGAACATTTGCTAAACACTTTGGCCGTGAGCTAGTCATTTGTGACAAGTACCGCAAGAAAGCGAATGAAGTTTCAGAAATGACCGTTATTGGTGATGTAAAAGGAGCAGATGTCATATTGGTAGATGACATGGTCGATACGGCTGGTACGCTGTGCCGCGCTGCTAATATCATTATTGAAAAAGGAGCAAAAAGTGTTCGTGCGCTCTGTACGCATGCCGTCCTTTCGGGAAAGGCTTATGACAACCTAGCGAGTTCCAAGCTTGAGGAGCTGATTGTATGTGATACTATTCCTTTGAAGCAAACTTCAGAAAAGATCAAAATTTTGTCGACGGCTAAACTTTTTGCAAGAGCTATCCGAAATACACATGAGCATCGATCGATTTCTGCACTCTTTGTAGAGGGCTAAATAATTAGTTTTGAAGATATTTTGTTCTTTTTATGTGGAAAAATAAAAGGAAAAGTATATCTTTGCGTGCCCAAAAAGGGGTAAATCAGTTTAGGAAAAGTATTTAAAGATTAATATATCATGGAAAGTATTGCTGTTAGCGGACAGCCTAGAACCGAGACAGGTAAAAAGGCAAGTAATAAAGACAGAGCAAACCAAAATATTCCTTGTGTTCTGTACGGCGGCGATGAGGTACAACACTTTACAACTACCTTCAATCAGGTAAAGCCATTGATTTATACTCCTGATTTTAAATTGGCAGAGATTGAATTGGGTGGTACCAAGCTTAAAGCTATTGTAAAAGATGTACAGTGGCACCCTGTTACGGATGAAGTCATTCACATTGATTTCCTTCGTTTGGTTGATGGACATCCTATCAAACTACAGGTTCCTGTTCGTTTTAAAGGTTCTTCTCCTGGTGTGAAATTGGGTGGTAAGCTTATCCAGAACCTTCGTCGTATCAAGATCAAGACGACTCCGGAGCATATGGTAGGCGAGCTTTTCCTTGACATTTCTAAGCTTGAATTGGGACACTCTATTCGTGTTCGTGATATCGAGCCAAACGAAGGTGTGGAAATTATGAACCCACCGGCTACACCGGTTGCATTGGTTGAAATTCCACGTGCATTGCGTTCTGCTGCAGCTGCAGAAGCAAAAGAAGCGAAGTAATTTTATCCTCATAAGCAGGGTTTACGATATATTTTATGGCCTAAAGAGGCATAGTACATCACGTCTATGCCTCTTTTGTATTTTCTAAAATCCATCTGCTTCTATGAAAAAATTGCGTGTCAGTCTGATTCAGCAAGACCTCATCTGGGAAAATATTGACGCCAACTTGATTGCGTTTGAAAGCAAGTTAGCACAACTAACTGAACAACCGGATTTGGTGGTCTTACCCGAAATGTTTAGCACTGGTTTTAGTATGAACCCTGCTGCTTTCGCAGAAAAAATGGACGGCCCAAGTGTTGGTTGGATGAAACAGCAAGCTGCTAAATATCAGTTTGTGCTAACCGGAAGCCTCATCATAGAAGAAAATGGACAGTATTACAATCGCCTGATTTGGATGCGTCCAAATGGCACTTATGCTACTTATGACAAAAGGCATCTGTTTACGCTGGCTGGTGAACAGAATTATTATGCAGCCGGAGTTGATCCGCTTTTTGTAGACTTAAACGGATGGAAAGTTCACCCATTAATTTGCTATGATCTTCGTTTCCCAGTATTTAGTCGCAACCGCAACCAATACGATCTGTTGATTTATGTTGCTAATTGGCCGGTTATGCGGAGCGCAGCTTGGAAAACATTGCTTGCCGCTCGCGCGATCGAAAATCAGTCTTATACCATAGGGGTTAACCGTGTCGGAAAAGATGGTAATGATTATTATCATTCCGGCGACTCAGGAGTATACGACTATGCCGGTAGCCTAATGGCTCAAATGTCAGATGTGGAAGGTGTTTTTTCAGTTGAACTGGATTGGGAAAAGCAGCAGCATTTTCGTTCAAAATTGCAGTTCTTGGCTGACCAAGATGCATTTGAATTAGTTAATAAAACTCAATAAACTGGCATTTTTACTTGAATATATTTAACTTTCCCTTAAGTATCCAAAACCCACCTGATTTCGTCTTGAAATCAACTACTCCAACCCAGTGATGGTGAAAATTGTAACCGGCTGTCGTGCAGCCATTATTTGTTGATGTCCCAAATTGTACAATTATGATCCAGAACAGTCCTAGATCAGTCCTTTTATTGCTATTACTGGCATTCCTTTTTGCTCAATGTGGTACTCCTGGCCAATTTGGTATTACGCGTACCAATAAGCCCAATATACCTCGGAAAAAAACAGAAAGACCAAGAGAAAGAGAGGAAGTCGCCGTCACTAAAAAGTTGCCCAAAATTGAACCATCCGAAGTTCGACGAGAGATGGTTGATTACGCCAAACAATTCCTGGGTACCAGATATGTTTATGGTGGAAAAAGCCCAAAGGGTTTTGATTGCTCAGGCTTCACACAGTATGTGCTCAAAAATTTTGATATCCACATCTCACCGGTATCAAAAGCACAGGAAAAAGAAGGGAAAAAAGTGAAAATTAAAGATGTCCGTGCCGGTGATCTGGTCTTTTTTAGAAAGAGAGGCCGTGTTTTTCATGTTGCCCTTGTTGTTGATAATCAAGACGATGGCCTCAAGGTTATTCATAGTACGAATCGTGGAGTCGTGCTAGATAATATTTCCAAATCTGATTATTGGAAACCTAAATTATCTTCAGCAGTAAATGTAATCGGTGAGTAATTATAGTTGATAAGCCGTAAGCCTACTATCAACTTACGGCTTATCAAATAAGGCTTTATTGTCCGACAAAGAAAACGGCATTACTGAATAGGAACTTCCCATTTTCCCAGAAACCGCGGAATAATGGATTGTCCACCATATAAGTGATACTTCCTCGGCCTTTGTCCTGAACGGCAAAGACAGTCGTCTCTTCCATTTTCTTCTTGATATTACCTCCGGCAAAGCCCAATATCATGGGATCTTCTCCGATGGTACCTACATTCCAAGCATCTTTGAGGTATTCGTAGTGCAGGGTATTGGTTTTGAGTGAGAAGTAATAATCATCTTGTCCAAAACCAAGTGGATGTGTATTATCCAAACGAAGTTTGTAAATAGCACCTGGCATAGACTCCGCTATATAACGTCTTTCTTGCCCCTCGTAATGGTTAAGACGAGCTTCCATTTCCTGCATTTGAGCAAGTTTCCCTGCTTTGCTCTTGGAGTCATCAGTCGCATATTGGGTTAACGCGATGCCATTTTTATCTTGCAATGCTCGGCAAGCTCTTCCTATGGCAATCAAGCGACCTCCATCAGATACCCAAGAATTGATTTTTTTCAAAAGACTTTCGTTAAAACGGTAATAACCTTCCGGCATAACGAGTAGGTTATACGAGCTTAGGTCTACGCCACTCAGTTCGTCTGCATCGAACACACTGATCGGGTATTCCAAATCTTGTTCAAAATAATACCAAACAGCTCCAAACGAATAAGGTGATGTCTGATCACCTGACAAAATCGCAACCTTTGGTTGCTGAATAAAGCGCATAGCACTAGAACCAAAGTCATGCCCTTCATCTACAAAGCCGGTACCTACTTCAATCAAGCGATTGGTAGCGGTCATTTCTACAAGTTCAACAAACTGGCTACCGAGTTTTCGGTTATCTGCTTGTGTAATCACTAATGTGCCTCTCGCATACTCTTTTCCTTGCAACGTAAATGGCTCAGAAGCAAAACGAACTTTTACACCTCTTTGCAACAACTCACCCAAAAAATGAGCATCTTCCAAAGATTCCCAAGGCAATAAATAGGCATAAGGTGCTGGTTTGCCTACCGCCAACGGACGTCCTACCTTGCTAACGGCATAAGGTGCAACTTCCATTTTTTGGGTAGTGGCATAAGCCTCCAAACCACAAGCGTATAAAAGCGACCAGGCCGTAATATCATAAGTCAGCGAGTCTTCGAGTGCTGTTTTAGGATCAAGCAATACCTGTGTCATAACAGATAAAGGCTGGTAAGCAGATATGATGATATCATCGCTTTCGACTTTTACGCGGGTATTTTCACCATTGATATAGTCAAAAGCACTCACTGTAGTTGCTGTTTTGGGGAATCCAAATTCGATTTGATTGCGACTCAAATATTTCAACAACGCATTAATTCGTCCTTCCGGATTATCGCTTTTGACGATATAGGTTTTGTATTCTCCTTTTGGGTTGGAAGACGAGGCTTGGAAATAATTGGTGTACTTCTCAATCATCCGCTTGGCATTTTTTGAGGCAACTTCTATAGTTGAAAGCGCAGTAGTTCGATGATGAGCAATACGATCGTGAAGGGTAAGCGTATCGTGGTTTTCCATAGTGATGCCTCTACCGGCACGGCTGTGCCCGCCTTGTTCATGCGTCATCCCAATCGCTCCGTGAAACATAGGCCAAGTATCGCCATAACTAGGATATAACAAGTCAAAAATCTCACGGGTGAAATATAACCAACCATTTTGGTCAAAATATTTAGCATGATTTTTTCCAATATCAAATTGAAAGTCAGCTTGCCAGTCTGTCAAATAATCGTGATAGGGGCGAGCAGCTGGCGCAAAATAATAAGGACTATTATATCCTTGCTCATGAAAATCGACGTGGATATGCGGCATCCAACGATTGTATTGTTCAATTCGCTGACGCGATTCGATTTGTGTTTGCCATGCCCAATCTCGGTTAAGGTCAAATAAATAGTGATTTACGCGACCACCTGGCCAAGGTTCATTATGTGATCTGGACTCCGGATTTGGATCATTGATACGATT